>JARGFH010000052.1 GCA_029210695.1 Acidimicrobiia bacterium | reverse complement strand
TCTCCCAGGTCAGAAGGCATTTTCTATGTCAATCCCAACCGTCAGACACCGATCAGACCGGTGGATCCAGGCTAAGAGCTCTGGTTTGTGGCGAATACGGCCGTATCGGATCGAGACGATCAGCCTTCAGCCGCAGATACTCGGCGATGGTTTCAGCGTCGGCCGGATCAGACTTGGCCCCAGAAGGTGTCTCTGCTGACCCGTAGGCGCGGATCGCGGCCGGTTTGACCGCAACCACCGAATGGCCGGCCTCCAAGAGCCGGTCGACGACCAGCCCATCGGGTCGTTCAATCCCGACGGCCACATCGACACGGTCACCGAACCTGCCGAGCCTCTCTACCAGATCGTCGAGACCGTCTTCGGTGTGCTCCACCCGGAATCTGGATAGACGCCGGCCGTTGCTGTCGAGGACACACACCACATGTTCGGTGGTTGCCCAATCGATACCCACACAGGCTTGATACATGACCTCCTCCTGACGTCGCCTGCCACATGTGTCGGAGATGACGGTGAACCGGAGACTCACACCCGGATCGTCAGTGAACGGCGCTCGAAGCGCGACTTCCTGTGGCCAGTCCGGAGTCTCCGGTGAAGACCACGGGCGGCAGATGTTGCACTGGCCCTCCAGAGGGGGCAATAAGTTGCTAGCCGTCACCGTGGCCATCACCAGTCTCCAAGAGCACCAACCGGCGCTCCCACCCGAAGGTAAACCACTGACAAGTTGCCTTGGGGGTACTGGTCGACCGTTCCCGGGGTGCCGCATGTTGAGTATCGCCAAGGCGCGCAAGGACTACTACCTCCAGAAACTGGGGGAGATTTCGCCTGGTGAGGACTACTACCTGCGGGGTGGGACTGCGACCGGTCGCTGGCACGGCAGTGGCGCCGTCGAACAGGGACTGAAGGGCATCGTGTCGGCGGAGGGCCTGGTCCGCCTGTTCGACGGGCAGCACCCACTCACGGGGGAGCAGTTGGGGCGTCAGCTTCGCAAGGACGGGGTGGCAGCTTGGGATCTGACCTTCTCAGCCGATAAGTCGGTGTCGCTGCTGTGGGCCTTCGGAGACGACGAGACCCGCAGGCACGTGGTCGAGGCGTTCGAGGAGTCCACCGCCGAGGCGCTCACCTATCTGGAGTCGGTCGCGTCGTCGACGCGCGGGGCATCTCGAGCCCCGGTCCTGGACGCCGAGGGTCAACCGATCCTTGACGACGATGGAACACCCCACCATCGAATCGAGACCTGGCCGATCCGCACCAAGGGATACGTCTCGGCTTGGTTCACCGAGTTCACGAGCCGGGCGGATGATCCTCAGTTGCACACCCACGTGGTTGTGGGGAACCGGGTCAAGGGTGTCGACGATGTCTGGCGGGCTATTGATGGCCGTCTCCTATACCGGCACAAGCTGGCCGCCGGCTACCTCCACGAATCAGAGCTGCGAACCCGTCTCACTGAACGACTCGGGGTCCGCTGGCAGCCAGTCCGCAACGGTGTGGCGGACATCGATGGTTTCACCCGAGACCAGATCATGGCGTTCTCCCAACGACGCCGCCAGATCGAAGCGTGGCGGAACGACCATGGACTTGCCGACACCGCCGTCGCCAACGAGGTCGCCACATTGGCGACACGGAGCCCCAAGCAAGACCATCCCATCGACATGCTGATGCCGGTCTGGGCGGAACGAGGCACTGAGGTTGGTGTCACACCTTCCTCGGTCGCAAAGGTGCTGGAACGCAGCCGTTCCGTCACCGTCCCCGACCCCGCACCCGTATTCGATTCGATGGTTTCCGCTGAAGGGCTCACCGCCCAGGCATCAACGTTTGGGCGAGCGGACGCAATCAGAGCAGTGGCGGAGGCTCTACCCGAGGGAGGACGACGATCCGACATCGAACATCTCGCCGACGCCTTCCTCCATCGCTCGGACGTGATCCCCATCCTTCCCATCCACCCCACAACCGACCCACTGGATCACCTGTCGATCGATCTCGAACCGGCCGAACTCGAACATCTCCTTGAACTGGTCAACTCGACCCAGCCGCGGATTATGCGGAGGGGCAACGGGGACATCTTCCCCGGGCTGGTCAACGAACGCCGCTACACCACCACCGAACTCCTCTCTATCGAGCAACGGATCATCGACCGCGCCCGAAACGGATTTACGGCCGAACGGTGGACCGCCCCTGAGGAGCAAGTCGAAGCCGCCCTCGCAACTCAACCGAACCTCACCGAAGGGCAGCAGGCGATGATCCGCCAGTTCGCCACATCCGGTAACAGCATTGATATCGGCGTGGGAGCGGCCGGGACCGGCAAGACCACCGTTATGGCCATCATCGGCGAACTCGCCACCGAAACCGGAACCCCCGTTTTTGGAACGGCGTTGGCCGCCCGAGCCGCGGCCGGATTCGAAGCCGCCACCGGCATCCCGTCGGTCACCATCACCCGCTTCCTCTGGGAAACCAAGGCCGCCGGTGGCCTCCCAACCCGCACCATCGTCATAGTCGACGAGTCCGGAATGGTCGGCAGCCGCCAACTCGCCGAGATCTCCGACCTGGTCGAAGCAGCATCGGGCAAGCTCATCCTGATCGGCGACCACCGCCAGCTCGCTGAGATCGACGCCGGCGGCCTGTTCGCTGCGCTGACCGCTCGTCTCCCCGCCGTCGAGCTGACCGAGAACGTCCGCCAGGACCACGAATGGGAACGCACCGCCCTGGCCGAACTACGCCACGGCTCGATCTCCCGGGCGGTGGCCATGTACGACCGGCGCGGACTGATCAACGTCGCCGCCACCACCGATGACACCATCACCCAAGCCGTCGATGCCTGGTACAGAGACGTCCAAGACGCCGGTGACCCCGCCCAGGTGCTGCTCCTCGGACATCGCAACACCACCGTCGATCAGCTCAACCAGCAGGCCCGGGCTCTCATCGCCCAATCCGGATTGCTCCACGGACCGACGGTGAACGCTGGCGATCGCCAATTCCAAGCCGGAGACAGAGCCGTGTGCCTCAAGAACCGTTCGCGCCTGGGTGTGCTCAACGGCGACCTCGCAACCGTGACGGCTGTGGACACGGAACGGCGCACGATCACGCTCACACTCGACCGCAACGACAACATTGTGACAGTTCCGCATTGGTACCTCGACCAAGGAAACCTCGACTGGGGCTACGCCCTCACCGGCCACAAAGCCCAAGGCGCAACCGCCCGCCGCGCCCACACCGTCGCCGGAGACGGCGTCGACCGCGAATGGCTCTACGTCACCATGAGCCGAGGCCGGGAAGCAAACACCATCTACCTCGCTAACCCCGAACTTGGCAAGGACGAATGCACACATGTGACACACCAACACCCGAACCGGCTCACAGCCCTTATCGCAGCCCTCAGCCGTACCGCTGCGGAGCCGGCGGCATCTGACACGGGACGGGGACCTCGGACCCTCACCGACGAACAACTGAACCAGCGGTTTGAGAATCTGGAAGGTGAGTTGGCACTATCGGAAGCCAAGGATCGCCGACCGGCCGGCGCTGGCAACCAGAGCGACCTCCTCGTCGAGTACCTGGACCTGCACAGCGAGATCCACGCCCGCCGCCAAGACACACTCGCAACCATGACCTACTCACCGTCGGAATGGATTGTTGCCACCCTGGGAGAGCGACCTGCCGGACCCGACCAGCGGGCTGCTTGGGACGACGCCGTCAGCCGTGTTCTGCAGTTCCGGCGCGAGCACGGAGTTGGGGATGACGCTCGGGAGCTGTTAGGTCCAGCCCCGTCGACCCGTGACCTTGAGCGGCGGATGGCTTGGGCCGTAGCTCGTCGTCATGTTGAGCTCCTGATTGGTAGCCTGGAGGCGGGCCGCGGGCCGCACCCGCCTGCGAGGGCGAGAACAATGGCCTGATGCCCGGGTCGCTCGCCGAGCGATCGGATGCGAGAATCGATCCATGCTCACCCTGCCTCAACTTGAACGTCATCTGTTCGCCGCCGCCGACATCCTGCGGGGCAAGATGGACGCCTCCGAGTTCAAGGAGTACATCTTTGGGGTGCTGTTCCTGAAGCGGGCGGCAGATCAGTTCGACGTCGAGCGGAGGGGGGTGATCGAGCGTCAGCTCGCCTCCGGGCGCACGGAGGAGGAGGCGCAGCAGCGGGCGAACGACCCCGACTTCTACCGGGAGGCGTTCTTCGTCCCGCACATGTGCCCCGCCGACATCCGAAACTCCCACGACGACAGCGGAGAGCGGTGGTCGTGCATTCGGGACCACCTCATGCATGGTCTTGGCGACGGTCTGAACAAGGCGCTGGCCGCTCTCGAGGAGCACAACCCGGCGCTCGAGGGGGTGCTCCAGCACATCGACTTCAACCGCACGGTCGGCCAATCGAAGATCACCGACAAGAAGTGGCGAGACCTGATCGCCCACTTCTCGAAAGTGCGGCTTCGCAACATCGACTTTGAGTTCCCCGACCTGCTCGGCGCCGCCTACGAGTACCTCATCCGGGACTTCGCCGACTCAGCGGGGAAGAAGGGCGGCGAGTTCTACACCCCACGCTCGGTCGTTCGGATGATGGTCCGCCTCGTCGACCCCAAGCAAGGGATGCGGATCTACGACCCGTGCTCAGGTTCCGGTGGCATGCTCATCTATTCCCGCAACCACATCGCTGAGCACGGCGGTGACCCCAACAACCTGGTCCTGGCTGGGCAGGAATCGAACGGGACCACCTGGTCGATCTCGAAGATGAACATGATCCTTCACGGGATCAAGGACGCCGACCTCCGCAACGACGACACCCTCGCCGACCCCCAACATGTCTCCGGCGGCGTGTTGATGAAGTTCGACCGAGTGATCACAAACCCCCCGTTCTCACAGAACTACACCCGCGAAGGCATGCCCTTCCCCGAGCGATTCAAGTACGGGTGGACTCCTGAAGGGGGCAAGAAGGCCGACCTCATGTTCCTTCAGCACATGCTTGCGGTGCTTCGCCCGGGCGGGATGGTCGCCACCGTCATGCCCCACGGCGTCCTCTTCCGAGGTGGGGCTGAGGGTGAGATCCGCCGTAAGCTGATCGAAGCAGACATCCTCGACACCGTGATCGGGGTTGGGCCCAACCTCTTCTATGGAACGACCATTCCCGCCGCCATTCTCTTACTGCGCGCTCCGGGCTCGAAGCCAGCGGAGCGGAAGGGGAAGGTGCTGTTCATCAATGCCGACCGGGAGTACGAGGAGGGGCGAGCTCAGAACTATCTACAGCCCGAACACGAGGAGAAGATCGTCTCAGCCTTCCGAGCGTTCAGCGACATCGATGGATTCGCCAGGGTCGTCTCTGTCGACGAGATGGGCGAGAACCACTTCAACTGCAACATCCGCCGCTACGCCGACAACGCTCCACCACCGGAGCCCCACGACGTCCGAGCCTACCTCCAAGGCGGCGTTCCCAAGGTCGAGGTCAAGGCCCACCGGTATGCATTCGAGCGCCACGGGGTCGATGTTGATGGCCTGTTCGTCGAGCGCAATGCCGATTATTGGGAATTCGCCGACCTTGGTCGGGAGGCCGCCGACGTGATTGAACAACAAGTCGCAACACGGGATGGGGAGCTCCGGGCCGAGTTAGAGCGCTTGTGGGAAGACGCAGCGAAGCGAATCCTCGACCTTGCCGACGGAGGCAGCATGGTCGGGCTCCGGTCAGACCTCATCGAGCTCTTCCAGCAGCCGCTCGCCATGACCGGTCCACTCGACCGCTTCCAGACGGCGGGCATCATAGCCAGGTGGTGGGACGAGCATATCTACGACCTGCAGACACTGGACACACGCGGGATCAGCGGCCTCATCGACGCCTGGCTCACCACGGCAGCCACGAGTCAAGAGGACAAGAACGCACCCACGCTCATCGACCATCCGGTCATCCCTGCGCTCATTCCATGTCTTCTCGAAGAGCGCGAGAGCCTTGTCGCGAGGTACCTCGAACTTGATGCCACGGTCAAGGCTGCTGAGTCTTCCGACGACACCAGCGACGAAGGCGAAGAGGCTCAACAACATGAAGACGAGGCGAGCGAAAAGGAGGTCAAGAAGCTCAAGTCTGAACGGGCGGCGGCCAGGAACCGATTGAAGAAGGTCGATGCGCGCTTGTTCGACGAGGCCTCGGCCGCCAGTACCGAACTAAGCGCAGAAGCTGCAGAAGCTCTTGTCGTTGAGATCCTTCACAACCGGCTCGTCGAACTCATGGAACGCCACGTGAAAGGTCACCGGCAATACCTGATCGATGCGTATCGGCGGTGGCGCGGTAAGTACGCCGTAACCCTTCGAGACCTTGAAAGCGAGCGAGATCGTGCAGCCGCTCAACTCAACCAGTACCTGTCCGAGCTTGGGTATGAGTGAAGGACTGGCCCTTCCTTCGGGGTGGAGGACTCGCACCATTGGAGAGGCAACGGTCCTAGAGTCGAAGCGAGTCGGGTCCAAGGTGGACCCGCTCGTCTTCTCGTCGACCAAGCACTACGGCCTTGTGCCATCTGACGAGTATTTCAAGGGCCGACAGATCTACAGCGAAAACCTCGCGCAGTACAGGGTGGTTGAGCCGGGTTGGTTTGCATACGCCACTAACCATCTCGCGGAGGGATCGATTGGCTTGAACCAGGGACTCGGCGAAGGCTGTGTCAGCCCTATGTACACAGTCTTTTCCGCCAGCGACAGTATTGATCCCCGTTATCTGCTCCGCGTTCTGAAGAGCCCGGAGGCTCTGGCGGCGTATGCGGTTCTCGAGCAAGCCTCCGTTGATCGAAGGGGTTCGATTCGGTACCGCCAGTTCGCCGAGATCACCTTCCGCGCCCCGCCGCTCGAGGAACAGAAACGCATTGCGGAGGTCCTCGACACGATCGACGAGGCAATCCAGGCCACCGAACGCCTCATCGCGAAGCTGACGCAGCTTGAGCAAGGATTCCGACGGGACTTGATGAACGGGGTCGGCTCCTGCACGCGAGGAGAATGGCGGGAATGCAGGGTGGGGTCTTTCGCAAGAGTGCAGCGCGGCGCCAGTCCAAGGCCGATAGACAATCCTGCCTGGTTCTCGGAGTCTGGTCGTGCGTGGGTCCGGATCTCCGACGTGACGTCTTCAGGTGACCTGCTCGTCGGAACCCGAGACAAGCTGTCTAATGCCGGGGCAGCGAGGAGCAGGTGGGTCAATCCTGGCGACGTCATCATGAGCATTGCTGCGACGATCGGGGTAGCGATTGTGGTGGGGACGGAGGCCTGCATTCACGACGGGTTCGTCCATGTTCAGCATGACGATTCAGTCGACAACGATTTCCTCGTGCTCCTCCTAGAGCACTACCGCGATGACTTTATTCGTCGCGGGCAAACGGGTACTCAGTCGAACATCAACTCTGCGATCGTCGCCGACACAACCGTTCTGGTCCCGCCCATCGACGAACAGAGGAGAATCGTCTCGTTCGCTCGTTCCGCGCGGGCAAACATCCGGCGGAATCAGGACTTCAAGCGGACACTGAGGGCGATCAGGTCTGGTCTTGCATCCGATCTTCTCTCAGGCCGCGTTCGTACGGTGGCGTCATGAGTGGCCTTGAGTTCGAGCTGGTCGAGTGGCCGGCGGTCCAACAGCTTCAGGCTTTGGGCTGGGGCCACCTCTCGGGCGATACATGGGAACCGGCATTGACCGAACGAGAGTCGTGGCGTGATGTCGTCCTCGAGGGTCGGCTTCGAGCGGCATTGAAGTGGATCAATCTCGACGCCACGGGCGAGCCGTGGCTGGACGAACGTCGGGTTTCGCAGGCGGTGTCTTCACTACAGAAGGCTGGCGCCGGTGGGCTGAAGCTCATCGACGCGAATCGGAAGGCCACCGACCTGCTGCTTACTGGGACAACGGTGCCGGGGATGGAGTGGTGGGGTCAGGGTCGTGATCAGATGGTGCGGTTCATCGACTGGGAGAACTGGGCGAACAACGACTTCCTGGTCATCAACCAGTTCCGGGTGGACGAGCCGGGTGGGCAGTCCAAGCAGTTCATCTGTCCAGACCTGGTGTTGTTCGTTAACGGAATCCCGCTGGTGGTGGTGGAGTGCAAGGCACCGGGGCCGGAGGATGCGATTGCCCGGGCGATCACCCAGCTTCGCCGCTACTCGAACCGGCGTGGCGAGGTTGATGCGGACGAGGGCAACGAGTCGCTGTTCTGGGCGAACCAGTTTGTGGTTGGCACCACCTTCGAAGCGGCGCGAGTTGGGACCTTCACCTCGGGTCCGGAGCATTTCCTCGAGTGGAAGGATCCTTACCCTCTCTCGGAGGCCGTACCGGTGTCGTCCGGTGTCGCCAAGCGGGTCGAGGACCTGTCGGGGCAGGAGTCGCTCATCGCTGGGATGCTTCGGCCGGAGAGCCTGTTGGACATCGTCAGGCACTTCACGCTGTTCATGCCGGTCGGGCAGCGGACCGTTAAGGCGGTGACGCGGTACCAGCAGTTCCGGAGTGTTCATCGGGCGATCGATCGGTTGAAGACCGGCAAGACTCGGGCTGAGGACGGCGAGGTCGACCAGCGAGGCGGCGTGATCTGGCACACCCAGGGGTCGGGCAAGTCGCTGACCATAGTGTTCCTGGTCCGCAAGATGCGATCGGATCCGGAGCTGCGCCGTTTCAAGGTGGTGGTGGTGAGCGACCGCACCGCTCTGCAGAAGCAGTTGCGGGACACTGCCGAGCTGTCAGGCGAGACCGTCGCTGTCGCTCGTAGGACCAGGCATCTGAAGACCCTGTTGGCCCAGTCCGGGCCTGGTCTGGTGATGGCGATGATCCAGAAGTATCGGGACGAGATCGCAGTCGAGCCTGGCCTGGAGGAGGACGAAACGGCCGACGGAACCTTTGGTGTCCTGAACGACGACGACGCGATTCTGGTGATGGTGGATGAGGCACACCGGTCGCATGCATCTGGGTTACACGCCAACCTGATGGCTGCGCTCCCTAACGCCGCCCGGGTTGGGTTCACGGGAACGCCGATCATCATGGGCGCCCGCAAGAAGACACACGACATCTTCGGCCCGTTCCTCGATACCTACACCCTCGCCGAATCCGAGGCAGACGGTTCGACGGTCCCGATCCTCTATGAGGGCCGAACCGCCGACGGGGCGGTCAAGGGCGCCTCCGACATGGACGAGCTGTTCTTCCGCTGGTTCGCCGGTCTTACCGCCGAGCAGCGGGATGCGCTGCAAGCCAAGTACGCCAGGGTGGCGGAGGTCTTGGAGGCGCCCGAGATGATTTCCGCCAAGGCCGCCGACATGCTCGAGCACTATGTAGCGACAGTGCTGCCGCAGGGGCTCAAGGGGATGGTCGTCGCCTCTAGTCGGCGAGCCTGCATCCGTTACCGCGACGCGTTCAACGCGGCACGAGACCTACTGGTCTCTCACCTCGAGAACCTCGACCCGGCGCTCGCCGGGATGTCCGGCGATGAGATCGATGACCTTCCCCGACGTCAGCAGTTCCTGGTACGTGCCCTACCGCACATCGACCTGATCCGGATCCTCGAGTTCGTCCCCGTGATATCCGGTGCCCACAATGACTCGGCCGACTGGGCTACCTGGACCGACAAGGACGAACAGGACAGTCGGATCGAAGCCTTCAAGAAGCCGCTCGGTCCCGACGCCGACAAGACGTCACCGGTGGCGATGCTCATCGTGAAATCGATGCTCCTCACCGGTTTCGACGCACCGGTCGCCCAGGTGCTCTTTCTGGATCGGCTCATCCAACAGGCAGAGCTGCTGCAGGCGGTCGCCCGGGTCAACCGAACCGCCGACGGCAAGGACTACGGGTTGGTGGTCGACTACTACGGGGTTGTCAACCACCTTACCGAGGCCCTGGCAGCCTACGCCGACGCTGACGGGAAGCTCGACGACCTCGCTGCCGGTTCGCTGCGGAGCATCGCCGAAGAGGCCGGACGGCTGTCGGATCGCCACCAGCGTGTCGTCCAGTTCTTGGCCGGTCACGGCATAGACCTTGCCGATGACCCGGGAGTGATCGAACTCTGTGTGGACCTGTTCGGCAATCCGGAGCTGCGAGCCCGCTTCGACATCGATGTCAAACGGTTCCTGGTCAGCCTGGACATCGTGTTGCCTCGACCCGAAGCTCGTCCGTTCGTTGCCGACGCCAAGCTGTTCGGGAAGATCCAGCTGTACACGCGCCTGCGATACCGGGACCAAGGGAACGGCGGGTTCGACCCGTCGCTATATCGGGAGAAGGTGCGACAGCTGATCGACGAACATATCACCGTGCTCGACCTCGCCCAGGCCATTCCCCCGATCCGGATCACCGACGTCGACTTCAAGACGCACGTCGCAGGGCAGCCGTCGGAGCGAGCGAAGGCGTCGGAGATGGAACACGCCCTGCGCCACCACATCTTGGAGAAGTACTACGAGGACCCGGCCCGGTACAAGAAACTGTCGGAACGGCTGGACGAGGTCCTCGACGCACTGGAGGGCAAATGGGATCAGCTCGCTCTCGCGATCGGCGAGCTGATTGATGATGCGACAGCCGACCGGGAAACGGATGCAACGGGTCTCGACGAGATCGACCTCCGATTCCTCGGCGTGATCGAGGATGAACTTGGCGAGGCGGCTGTCGCGCGTGACCAGATGATCGAAGTGACGACCGGACTTGTCGACATGATTCGCCGACGGGTGAGGACTGTCGGCTTTTGGGGGAACGCCAACGCCCAGGACGAGCTGCGGAAGCAGGTGGTCCAGCGTCTCGACGAGAGCCGCCTGTACCCGCTCGACCATTGCAAGCGGGTCGCCGACCGGCTGATCGAGCTGTCCAAAGCCAACCATCAACTCTTGGTGACGACATGACCGACCGCGTGCTCGAAGTTGCTGGCCTCGAGGTGGCCGTGAGCGAAAGGCCCGCCCGGTCGACGATGGAGATCACCATCGACCGAGACGGCTCACTCCTGGTAGCGGTTCCGGCAGGGACCCCAGACGACCCGGTGCGGGACTTTATCGACCGCAAACAAGACTGGATCCACCGCAAGCTGATCGAGAAGGCTGATTTCCTGCCGGTGCAGCCACCCAAGCAGCTCGTCAACGGGGAGGGCTTCCGCTACCTGGGCCGCAACTACCGGCTCCTGCTGGTCGACGACCAGGACATGGCGGTGAGGCTCTCCGGTGGACGCCTGTGCCTACGCCGTGACGAGCCCGACGGTGCCGCCGCGCTCATCGCCTGGTACCGAGCCACCGGAACCTCCTGGCTCCGCAAGCGGGTCAGGCTGTGGGCCTCACGCTGCAACGTCCCCGAATTCGCCATCGTGATGCGAGACCTCGGGTACCGCTGGGGCTCGTATCGCGATGGCCGCCTCAACATCCACTGGGCCACCCTGCAACTGCAACCCACTCTCGTCGACTACGTCCTTGTCCATGAGCTCACCCACGCCCACTACCCGAACCACAGCAACCGCTTCTGGGACGCAGTGGCCCGAGTGCAGCCGGTTTACGCCGAGTCGAGAGATCGACTGGCGGCGGCAGGACGGACCCTGTGGCTTGGAGACGTCGCAAGTGGCTAGCACGATCCAGCTTGCAGGCGACGGCCTCAGCGTGGACGGGTTCCCCTTCGTCGGTGGTCACCGTCTCCGTTTCCGTTGTCGGGTCCTATGTTTGCGGCCACCGAAGGACGATGTACAGCTGATCGGCGGCGCAATGGTGATGGTCGAGCTGAGCAGATCCGGACTCCAGAAACTCGGGCTCGCTCATCAGACCTCCGCGACCATTCTCAGCCAGACGAACTTCAGCTCTGCGATTGAGCTGGCCCCTCGACCTAACTCGCGAACAGCTCGAACTACTGGAGCGCCAGCGCGGCGGTCGTGATCTGACGGTGATCATCGACCCAGCCATCCACGCCGTCTCCGGGGACCGGAATCTCACGAGCATGACAACCCAGACTCGCCTCACAGTCCCGGCGCTGCACTGGGCCGCCGTCCTCGATCAGGCTCGGTTCGCAGACGCGTTCTCGCTCGTCATCCCGCTCGGCGACGCCGAGGCGCCGGACCCGGCAAGTGACCGACGAGCTGAGAAAGGCACGCCGCGCTCTGAATGAGGGCCGCTACGAAGACTCCATCTCATCGGCGAGAAGAGTGATCGAACAGCTATGGCGATCGCCGGACGGTAAGTCGCTTGCAGCCGGTAAGGCTCAGCTGCGCACCAAACTAGACCGCATCTATACGGTGGCGGATGCGCTATTCCAGCTCTCCAGCGCCGCCCTACACGCCGACCAACACACGATCGCCATCAGTTGGACCAGGCGCGACGCAGTGCTCGTTCTCACCGCCGTCGCATCCCTCCTCGCTTGGCAGGCGGAAGGCGGGTCGACGGGCAGCGGCGCTGACTCCTAAGCACTCCCCGCCAGGCCGCGGTCGGCGATCACCGCCCTATCGGGTCGACACCATGTGGGCGGAGGTGTTCGCGCTCCGTATTCGTGCTGGGCCGCCCGTTCGTCGTTCTGCCAACAGGGACGGTCATGCTGATGCTATCGTTGCGACCATGTGGGCCCGGGCAGCGGGCTCCGACCATAGGAGTGCCCATGCGGATCCTCTCGCCGGTCCGCCCTTCCCCAGATCAGCTGGTCATCCTCACCGATGGCCGTCCTGGCTTTCGGCTCATCAGAGGAGCCGCCGGGAGTGGGAAGACGACGACCGCGTTGCTCCGTTTGAAGCAGCTCACCAAGAGTCGGCTCGCCCGGCAGGATCGGTTGGGTTTGCGGGGCCCTGTCCGGGTCCTCGTCTTGACCTACAACCGAACGCTCGAGGGCTACATCATGGAACTCGCTCGTCAGCAGGTTGCCGCAGATCGGCGCCTCGATCTCGAGGTGAGCACCTTTAGCAAGTGGGCCCGGGGCCTCGTGGGAACCGTCGACATCCTGGATCGCGACCAGGTGGCATCACACCTCCGGGCGAGCCTCCTTCCTTTGATTCAAGCCGATCAACTCGACTTCTTCGTGGACGAGGTGGAGTACGCCCTCTCGCGGTTTTCCCCCGACACGCTCAACGAGTACCTCAGCAAGGAGAGGACTGGCCGGGGCAACTCCCCCCGGGTGGACGCCGCCCTCCGGCAGCGCCTACTCGCCGACGTCATCCTGCCCTACCAAGACGCAAAGCGCGCCGCCGGCCTCCGTGACTGGAACGACCTCGCCCTCGAAGCCGCCGACGCCGAGTCCGAGGAGTATGACGTCGTCATCGTCGATGAGGCTCAAGACTTCTCCGCCAACCAAGTCCGGGCCGTGCTCGCCCATCTGGCCAAGGATCACTCGACGACGTTCGTGCTGGACGCCATGCAACGGATCTATCCCCGCTTCTTCACGTGGGCCGAGGTGGGCATCGCGCTTCGGCCGAACATGATCTACAGGCTGGAGGAGAACCACCGGAACACTGCCGAGATCGCGGCCTTCGCAGTACCTCTGGTGGCCGGCCTGCCACTCGAGGACGACGGATCACTTCCCGATTTCACCGCCTGCCGCGAGACAGGTAGACGCCCCAAGATCGTGATAGGGAAGTACAGCAACCAGCTCGAGTACATGCTGGCCGAACTCCAGACGTACGCTGATCTTGAGAAGGAGTCGGTCGCCATCCTGCAACCGCGGGGTGGCAGGTGGTTCGACTATGCCCGCGCCGTGCTGCAGCGCCACCGGATCCCCTACTGTGAGCTCACCCGCCAGAGCGTCTGGCCTAGTGGACCAGAGCAGGTGGGCCTGTCGACGGTCCACTCCGCCAAGGGGCTCGAGTTCGATCACGTCCTACTCCCTGGCCTCAACCAGCAGGTCACCCCGCATGGCGAAGGAGAAGGGGACGCCACCCTCGACCGCCTCCGACGGCTGCTCGCCATGGGGGTCGGTCGTGCGCGTACCTCGGTCATGGTCGGCTACAAGCCAGGCGAGGAGTCCACGCTCATAGGCTTGCTCGACCCTGCCACCTACGACGCCGTTACGGTCTAGAGGTAGGCAATGCCGACACACCGATCCACCGCTGCCCGGCCCCGCACCAGCGATGAAGTGGCGCTCCTCTCGTCCAGCCCAGACGTCCTGACGGCCGCGATCAACCGCGGTATCAGCGACGTTGTCCACTTCACCACCATCCACGGCGCCGTCGGCATCCTCGCGAGCAAAGCCCTGAAGAGCAGGCGACGACTGCCCCAGGAGCAATACCTTGAGCACGTGTACCGCCCTAATGCCCTTGATCGGAGCCGCGATGCCGCCTGGCTCGACTACGTGAACATGTCGATATCGAGGATCAACGACTGGATGTTCGACACGTCCGAGAGGTGGCACATAGCCGACGGTGTGTCGTGGGTCGCGTTGTCGTTCACGCCGGACATCCTGAGCCACCCGGGTGTGGTATTCACGACGACCAACAACATCTATCCGACCTGCAAGCGGGCGGAGGGCATCGGAGGGTTCGATCAGCTATTCGACGACCCAGTGATCGGAAGGTACTCCTCGGTCCACACCCGTGCCAGGCTCCCTGACCACTTCACGACAGACCGCCAGGCCGAGGTTCTGTACCCGGGCGAAGTCGATCTACGGTACCTCCAACGGATCGACGTCCAGGCCGAAGAGGCACTTGACGACGTCTACGGCGCACTGGGCGCTCTCGACCATGATGTTCCCGTCCGCCACGCGCGAGAGGTCTTCGATTGAGCGATCGCAGTCTGTTCGACGAAGTTCCCTACAACGGCACTGAGACCGCGATGCCGCGGCAGCAGACAGCGGGAGACGGCACCGATCGCGCGCTGCGCGTAGGCCGAATCCGCCTGTCGGCGCTATGGGCCGCATACGGCGACGCGCTCGGGTTCATCAGCGAGCTAACTGACGCCAAGGGGCTACGCCGCCGCACCGGGGGCCGCGAGCTCACCATGCCGCTGGAGTGGCAGCGCAGAGTCGGCGGGCGTGGCGGGGTCAACGCAACGCTCCCCATGGGGTGCTACTCAGATGACACGCAGCTTCGCATCGCGGTCGCCCGCGCTATCGGTCCGACGGGGTTCGATGTCGAGGCCTTCGCCAAGGTCGAGTTACCTGTGTGGCTGGCCTACGCGCTCGGGGGCGGACTCTCGACCAAGGCTGCCGCCACGAACCTCGCCAAGACCACGACTGCGTGGTTCTCAAACACCTACAGGGGCTGGCTCGACTCCGGAGGCAACGGAGCGGCCATGCGGATCCAACCCCATGTCTGGGCCGCGCCGAATCTCAACGAGCCGAATACCTACCTGCTTGACGTGCTCCGCAACTCGGTGTGCACGCACGCCCACCCGACTGCGCTCGTGGGAGCGACTATCCACGCCCTCGCTCTCGCCCAGTCGATGGAGACCGGCACCATCCCGAGCCCGGCGATCCTCAGCAAGCTTGTCGATGATGCGGGCACGGTGCCGTCGATGCTGCGCGACGATCCGCAGCTCGGTGAGCTGTGGCTCACCGGCTGGGAACGGGAGGCGCGACGTCCGTTTGGCGATGCATGGCAAGCTGCGCGGAACGAGATCCGGGAGGCCATCTCGACAGCCGAACATGCTGTCACGAGTAGCCCACCGACTGAGCGGTACGGCAGCGTGATTGATGCTCTGAATCTCCTCGATCCGGACCGCCGAGGTAGCGGCACCATCACCGTCGTCGCGGCGGCAGCTCTCACCTGGTGCGACGAACGACCCGCCGAGTCGCTCGCCACCGCCGCGAACACCATCGGCTCAGACACCGACACTATCGCGACGATGGCTGGCGCCCTTCTCGGTGCTACCGCTGCCGACGAACCGCCAGTGCCTGTCATGGACAGCGCTCTCATTGCCTCCGAGGCTGGACGCATGGCCGATCTCGCAGGCGGCGGGGGCACCATCGGGCATCGCTACCCTGATCTTCTGACCTGGACCGCGCCCAAGACGCAAGCGGACGCACTACTGAGCGCCGACGACGGGCTCCAGGTCGCGGGCCTCGGGCGAGTCCGGCGCACCCTCGGCGAGCCGATACCTGCGCGGCAAGGCCCGTTCCAGTGGCAGTGGGCGGAGCTGGAGTTCGGACAAACGATCCTGATCAAGCGCCGCGAGAACCTTCCGGTCGACCAAGACCGGGAGCAGATGGGCGGCGACACTGACAAGCGTCGACCGCATCGCAGGGAGGTACTGGAGATGCTCGCCGCGCATGACACCGTCCAGTCCGAACGCAGCGGTTGGCGAGAGGACCGCCCGGACCGCGGGCGCGGCAGTACTCAGGAGCGAGCTGCGTCCGGGCCCGACCAGCGCAACCGTCCCCTTGATCTGGAGCGGGTTATCGAGTGGGTGCGGAGCGAGCAAGACAACAACGCGTCCATCGGCTACGCCATCCGCCGGGTCGCGAACGAGGCCTCTCCGGAGCAGACCGCGGCGTTTCTTGCCGTGTTGCTCGAGATGCTGCGGCGCCCGCCGCGAGACCGATAGCGACCGCTCTGTCGCGTACGACTTCGCGTACGACACGCGCCGCCACGGGTGCGGGTCTCGTAACCGGGTGCCGCCCATGCTGCTCCCCTTTGGAGTACCGACACTAGGAACCAAGCTGGCAAGGCGCATAACCGGCGATGCGCCGCCGCCCCCAACCAGACGTTCCGCGCCATGTGTGGGCCACCGTGGAGGCCAGCATCTCTGCTGCACAACACTTGTCAGCCCCCCTCCGCTGGGAGCCAACTTGGGAGCCATTCGGGGTGGACCGCGGCGGCCGTGTGTGGATACTGGTGGAAACGGAGGCCCGCTGCTGAACCATGTATGGACGGATGTGGACGCTCACGGACGCCGCTTGGCCATCTACGGATCAGGAGGTTTCGGTTGGAACCCCACGCTGACGGCCTGCTGCCGCTGATCCGCCTTGAGCCATCGTTCATCGGACAGTCCCGCTGCGATAGTAGGTGTCCCGGCCGGAGTGATCGGTTGCGGACGGTTCCGGAGGGACCGGTTGCAGCGTTGATAGTAGGCTCCAAGACGTGCTCGAAGCGTTTGCTGCACGACACCGCTGCGGCCGTCAGTGGTGTGGGCAGTCCTGGATCGGCGCGCGGTAGGTGGACCACGGACCAGTTGGGTTTCGCCGGAGGTCATGGGCGAGCCAATTGTCGAGGGGTGGGAGCCCAATGACGTGCTTGATGACCTCTGCGGCGCCGACTATGGCAACGGCGGTCGTGGCGAGTGGAAGGATGGGGGCTTGGCTCGGGACGTCCGCCCGGAGTGACGTCGATCCACACTCGAGCAGCGCCGGAGTGTTGGTGAAGAGAATCCCGAGGAGATCATCGAAGTCCTCCGGGGGCCGGTTCTGGGTGTGAGCAAGTGAGCGGATCATCGCTTCGTCGACCGGTCTGTTGGCGGAACTCCACTCCTTGATCGTCACGAGAGGCACACCCCACCGGAGTGCGCGTTGATTGACGGCCAGGTCGGGGTCGAACGGGTGTTTGCAGAACAGGCAGCGGCCACCTGGAACGACGCGGAGAACGGAGTAGAGGAGGTCATTAACTGCGAGGTCGATGATGACGGCGTCGCTGCGTGTGCGCTGTTGGATTTGCCATCTGGCTTCGACGGTGTCGACGGCGGAGACTACTGTTGACCATGGATGCCGGTCTAGTTGCTCCCAGGGCCGCGGATGGAGGGCGAGGTCCAACGCGGGTGCTGTGCGGGCCAGGTGATCAGCGATCGAGGAAAGCTTGTGGCGTGGGGTGTGGACGTCGCCAGCGAGTGCTGGCAGGTAGCGGTTGATGTTCGATACCTTGTGGATTCCGGGCTCGATGAGATCGATCGTGCCGGAGAGTCTGGGGTGCATGCCGAGGATGAAGGCTGTGCCGGACCCACCAGCGCCGCAACCCGCGATGGCAACGTCCTGGAGCTCCAACTTGTACACGTCGGGCCCGATCTCGGCGCTGTCGTCGACCCCGTAGTTGAAGGCGGAGTAGATGAAGTCGGGGGGTGCTGGTGTCGTATTCCTCCCGCCGTTGCCGGCGATGATTGCCTTGAATGTCTCGGCGGCGGTGACGACCGCAGCGAGGGCCGCGCCGATCGGGTTCGCAGTCTCCCAACTCGCTTGGTCGCCAGCTGCCCCTAGCAGGGCTCGCCATGCGTCGCAGGCGACGACGAGGTCGGCCGAGCCGGGATTGGTGCCGATGCCGATCTGGACCACAGCGTCGTCTGGTGGTTCGAAGCTCAACTCCGCGTCGTGTCGGCTGCCAATCCAGTTGAGCGATCTGACAAAGGTGGCCAGACCGTCGTTCAGATGGCCGGGGCTGAGCGGGGTGCCAGGCAAAACGAACGGATCGGCGGTTGTGTTGATGTGGACTGTGTCGACCACGCCCTTCATGCGGGCGAGCACGTTGACGAGAAGGGCGAGGAGTCGCTGGCCGGTCGGCGTCGCCTCCACACCGTCGGCGACAGTGATGCCTATATCGCCGCGTGGTAGTGGAAGCGTCAGACCCTGCGGGCTCAGCGCTGCCTGAGTGCGATCGAATTCAGTCTCTGTACGAATCGGTGCCACCTGTCGGGCTCCTTCTGCAGCATCTCGGGTAGTCGGTCGACGACGATGTCGTGGACAGTGATCCGGCTTTCTACTTCGGCGGTGGTCATCGCGTAGAAATACCCCTTACGGTATTCGTGGACCTCGCACTGGTCGAGGCGGTGGATACCCACGGCGAATTTGGGGGCGACGATCGACAGGAAGCCGTCATGGAAGCTCGTCGCCATCTGGTCGTCCCCGGGCGAGTGAAAGGCCCCGTTGCGGTGGGTGTGGAACTGGGCAACGAGCTTTTCGTCTCGGTCACGGAGAGTCGACATCAGCCAGCGGACCTCCTCGCGGGTGGGGGCGACCCGGTCACCTTGTGGCTCGTGTTGGAGACGAAGGACGGCTGTTACGACTAATCCGGCTGCGGCAGGGACACCGGCGAGGTAAACGAGGCCTTCCGAGCCTGGATGATCCCTGGTGCCACCGAGGTGGGAGTACCTGCGTACTTCGTCGAGAGCGGCTGTCCAGATCGGTGTGGGGAGCCGAACCTGATGGCCGGGGGGCGGATACGGGTGGGAACGGAAGGTCATCGATCGAGCACTGTCTGCAACTCAACGAGGAGGTTGAGCAGGGTCGTGTCGCCCATCAGGTGATCGGTATGAAGCACGGAGTGGTAACCCCATGTCCCCCGGAGACAGATGCAGGGCGGGTTGTTCTGGGGCTTCAAACCCGACACATCGGTCGGCCAGTACTCGATACCCTCGCGCTCGGGATCGTCGGGGTCGACGAATGCTTCGCGGCGTCCTGCCGTCTGCCAGTCGGGCTTGTAGCGGAGGCGCAGGACAAAGACATTGTCTGGGTGCTTCCGCGATTGGAGTGTGACGAACAGGTCGAGGGCCTCGGCGTCATCGGACTCGACGAGTCGAGGTGCCCAGTCGTGTTTCTCGACGAAGTGCGGCTTGAGGTCGTCGACCTCCGCTCGCGCGTCGTCTCGCCACGCCATCTCCTACACGACCACAGGTGCGGGGACGAGTTCGAGGGTGGTGCCATCAACCCATCCATACTCCTGCGCTGCGTCACCGATCTTACGGGTCAGGTCGGACAGGACGATGTCGTTGTACTCTAGGGCGAACTGGTCGCGGTTGGGCTCGCCGCCGACCTCGTGCAGAGCCTTGTTGAACAGCACCTGCAGGGGCTGGTTGACGTTGAACTCGTCATCGACGTCGTCGGCAGTGGTCACCACGATCAGGTGGATCGTATTGTCAGGCGTGGGCATCTTCTCTCCTTGTCTATATTCTAGTGAACCGGTTCGGTTCACGATTCCAACAAGCATAACACGCCGTAGCGAGATGTTGCTCGCTACTGTGAACCTACATGGTTCACGATTCCGGGAGTGCCTGTGCCGGTCCTGCGGTTCGCCGATGAGTCAGTGTGGCGAGATTGTTGTGATGTCGCGCACATGCACCGCCGCTGGGGCAGCGACATGACACGCATGATCTCTCGGCGACTTCAACAGCTCGAAGCGATTAGCGCCCTGGACGAACTCGGCCTGATGCCGTTGGATTCCCGCGATCTCGACGACGGCGTTGTAGAGGTCGTCGTGAGTGACGACGTCGTCTTGGTCATTGAACCCGATGAAGTGAGGACACAGGAGGACGAATTTATGAACACCATCGCCGTCATAGCCGTGCGAACGCGCTCGGATGAGGTCAGGCCATGATGGCCGACCGATATGAGCGAGCCTATGAGCCGGCGGAGTTGGTACCTCCGGGCGAGACGCTCTGGGAGTGGATCACCCGGGAGGACATGACGCAGGTCGAGTTTGCGAGGCGCGCGGGGCTCACGCCGAAACACATAACCCATGTCATCAAGGGCAAGGTCGGGATCTCGCCGGTGGTTGCGCTCGCGTTCGAGCGGGTAACGTCGATCCCTGCCCGATACTGGACTCAGCTCGATTCCAACTATCAGACCGCCAAACACAGACATGTCGAGACCCAGGCCCTACGGGGGCGGGTCCATCTTGTGGATCAGTTCCCGATCAAGGATCTAGAGCAGAGAGGGTGTATCCAACGCGGGAAGCCCAAGGTCGACACCCTCCGGGAACTCCTCAGTTTCTTCTCCGTGGCCGACCCGGATGCCCTTGAGGAGGTTTGGCTTCGACCTGCTCTGTATCGACGTTCGCCTGCCTTTGAAGCCGACGCCGGAGCGTTGGCGAGTTGGCTCCGGTTGGCCGAGATTGAAGCTGGTCGTGTCAAGACGGCCTCGTACGATGCTGCCGCCGTTCGCGATGCGCTTGACCAGATGCGGGCCCTAAGCCGGTCGCCGGGGACCGACTGGATCGAGCCACTGAGGACACTCTGTGCCTCGGTCGGGATCGCACTCGTGATCGTGAAGGAGCTGCCCAGATGCCGAGTCAACGGGGCGACTCGCTGGCTGTCGCCCGAGAAGGCAATGATTGCTCTGAGCCTCCGTCATCGTAGGAACGACATCTTCTGGTTCACCCTCTTCCACGAGCTCTACCACCTCCTTCGCCACAGCAAGAAGGAGACGTTCGTCGATGCCAAAGGAAGCGGCATCGACGAAGACCTGGAGGGAGCGGCTGACTCATTCGCTGGACGCGTGCTTATCCCCTCGCGGTTCGCCTCGCACCTGTCTGGACTCACAACGGAGGCGGCTGTTGAGGAGTTCGCGGAGGCCATTGGGGTGGCACCAGGAATAGTCGTCGGACGGATGCAACACGACAAGCTCATCCCTCACAGTCAGTGGGCTCACCTCATCGTCAGGTACCGCTTTGACGACGACCGGTAGCAGCCCTCGTGTGGTGAGGAATCAGCTGGAGTTGTCGGGCGTGCAGAGGATGATCTGCGGGATTGATGGCCCAAGGCCGGTTCCGGAGGGACTTACTCCGAGGGGTGAGAGATGAACGTCGTGGCCCTTGTCGGGAACGGTTGCTCCATGTCGTACAACCCCGACCTTGCGATGGAACCTCTCACCAAGCTGATCCTGGCCCGCTTCGCGGAGTCTGACTCGAGCGTTGCAGAGGTGCAACGTGCTCTCACCACGCTGGCAGAATCATCCAACAAAGACCTTCCAGCGCGGGTAGCAGTCTTCGAAGAGTTGTTCGGGCCGATCGAGAGGCTGGACCGGGGACTCGGCGCACTGAGCTAGCTTGCCGCCCTCCTCGACGCCGGAAGTGATATCGCCTCGGCGTTCCTCACCGCGGAACGGTTCGGACGCGAGCTAAGACAGAGGACATTGGGAGCAGCGCTCGATGTCATCGCAGACCTATCGACTGGTCAGGGCAAAACGGCGAGGGACCCACTCAGGCGCCTCGTGGGATGGTTGGCCGAGACCGCCGGCGTGACCGGTACCACACGCATTTTCACGCTGAACTACGACGCTCTGATCGATGGAGCTGCGATTGAAGTTCGCGATCAGAAGTCGAAACGCATTCGCTTGTCATGGAAGAGGGGGATCGTCCTCGGCGACATGGCGCAGGGCTTCGGACAGGAGACCGTCGACATCGTCCCGGACGGTCCTGCGACCGCCTACCCGCTCCGGGATGACGATGAGTACAAGCCCGCCAACCTCCTCGTCTACCACCTCCACGGCTCTCTCCAGTGGCTGCGGCGCAATGACGGCTCGATCTGGAAGGTTGATCACATCGAACGCATGCGAGAGTTGGACTTCTGGGTGCGTTACGGCCGTGGTGAGACGGCACTTGAACCGGTAGTAGTCCTTGCTGACCAGAAGGCGCGAGCAGTCGAACTCGATCCCTTCCGGTGGGCTTACGACCGGTTCGAGGACGCGCTGCGGAGTGCTGACAAGCTCGTAATCGCCGGGTACGGCTTCGGCGACCTGCCTGTGAACAGAGCACTGGCTCGCGGTCTCGAGAACGCGCAGTACCCGGTCCAGTGCATCGACTACACAGACGATGTTGCAGGGTTCAAGGCGTCGCTCGCTTCAAGGATCGCCGGCGAGGAGCCAGGAGCTAAGGCGACGGCTGCGAGGCTAGCGAAGGGCTTCGCCCGCACCCTTCGAGTGTCGGGGTTGGGCGTACCGGCCGCGCTGGACGATCTCTCCTGGACCAAAACCTGACTCCTGGTGCTGTCGATGCGAATGGCGCAGAGGCTCAGCAGCCTTCGCTGGTCGGGGGTAGCGGTCATCCTGTGCTCCTACTCAACGCTCTACATGTTCGGAGTGCAACTGACAATACCGCCCAGGCGTGACAGATTGTCGGCGATCCTTGGCATCAGGTGATTGGAGGAATTGGTCGTCATGGGCGCCGGAGCTCTTCTACCCGGCAAACGGCGTCGAGCAGCTGTGGCCACGCGGCCCGCAGCCCGGTGGTAACCGGGCTGCCGGAGCCGTAGCGGGCCTCGACGTCGATGATTCGCTGCTCCGGTGTCAGCCGCTCCCCGTCTGGCCCGTTCGTCAGGTCGCAGTACGTCAGGGCCGCTGCCACGAGGCTCTGTTCATCGTCGAAGCGGGCGAGTTCTTGCTGGAGGCCGTGCAGCTTGGCCTCATGCTGCGCTCCAGTGTGATAAGCCACCAAACCCGCCAGCCGGCCGTGGCCAAGAGCGCGAAGATAGCGGCCGCCGTCGAGGGGGTGGAACCCAGAGATTGCGAGCTTCGGGGCGTAGCCGACGTCGTGAAGGTACGCCGCAGCCACCAGTACATCTGCGTCCTCCGGAGTCAGCGATCTCGCCAGGTCCCGTGCGGTGCCGGCTACCGACTGCGAATGACGCCAGCGTCGTCCCAGCGGGCTCAGTAGAGGCCGTGCGTGGGCTTCGGCCCAGGCGCTCAGCTGCATGCGGGGCCGCCGCTACTCATTGCTCGGGCCCTGCTCCCCGGCTGCGGTTCTGACTCGTAGACGTTGCTGGTCATAAGACCCCCCTCAGCTGATGCGGTAGGCGCCGGCGGTGAAGATGCGAGGACCTGGTCGCCCGCGTAGGCCAGGCACCTGCGTGTACGGGTGTGCCACGGCTGGGAGCTCACACGGGTTCCTCCTTTGGTCGGGCGGCTCCCAGCCGTGTCCGTGTCTGGTGCGCACTTCCCCGAACACACCGGACATGGGATCTGTGAAACAGGTAGGGCGGCGGTCATGGGGTGATCTCTCTGGTGAGTCGTCGGATCGGTTCGTCAAGAACCCTTAGCTCCTATGAGCGCCGTTTGAGTTGGTACCAGGGCCTTAGTTTGAGCTGGGCGGGGTGGAGGTTGCCGTAGACGAGGACCCCGGTTCCGGTGTCGGCGCGTCGGAGCGCAGCGGTGGGGGCGAGGGGCCGGTGTCGTGTGGATTGTGTAGTGCTTTCCCGCCCGTCCGGGTTTCGTGTGTGGGATTTCTCAATGGTGTGCTGGTCGCCGATGAGTCGGCTGATGTAGTCGAGGGTGGGGGTGTCGGAGATGCCGGCGAGGACGACTTTGGCTCGGTGGTTGTTGATGACGGTTTGGGCGAAGGTGCCGTAGCGGGCCTGGATTTGTGCGAAGTCTTGCCAGATGGTGACGAGTTGGATGCCGACTCCACGGGCGGTGGATGCGATCTGGGCCAGGTCGGGAAGTGGCGCGATGTTGGCGGCTTCGTCGATGACCAACAGGAGCGGTTTGGTGAGCCGGTCGGTGGAGCGGTTGGCTCGGTCGTAGATGCGGGCGACGGTTTGGTCGATGAGGGCGGTGAAGAGGGGTCGGAGCCGGGCTTGTTCGTGGAGGGGTCCGCAGATGTAGAGGGTGTGGTTTCCGCCGTTGAGGAGGCGGTCGGGGTCGATTGCGGGTTGTCGGGTGGTGGTGGCGAGCACGCCGGGGTCGGCGAAGGCGGCGAGGACGGTTTCGGCGGTGGTGTAGGCGGAGGAGCGGGTGCGTTCTTCCCGGTTGATGGTGGCGGCGAACGCTTGGAGCGCATCCAGCTCCCCTGTTGTTTGGAGGGCACGGAGGGGTTCTTCTTCGTCTTGGAGGTCGACCCATCGCATCACGTCGATCATGGTTGCTCCGGAGCGGGCGGCGGCGAACAAGAGCGGGGCAAGCAGCTTCTGGGCGACGGCGTACCAGAAGTCGGAGTCTTGGAGTCCGCCGCGTTCTCCTGCTCGGGCTGTGGAGGCGAGCCAGGCGGCCATACGGAGAGCCCCCTGCCAGTCTGATGCGCTGTGCAGGGGTGACCAGCCGGCGGAGGGTTCGGCGGTGGAGCCGACGGGGTCGAA
>JARGFH010000051.1 GCA_029210695.1 Acidimicrobiia bacterium | reverse complement strand
TGGTCTCCGGCATCACCCACGACTGGCCCGCCGCCAACCAACCTCACCGAAAGCCACTTTTTCGGCAGCCACCTAGACCGCCAAGACCCGGCCTCTCCCCCGGTCCCGTATGGGCGAGGGGGACGACCTCATTTGGCCTTAGACTCGCTGACTGATGCCAAGCGTGATCTTCGTACTCGTAGCCCTGACCGCAGTGGCGGTTGTATCGCTGGCGATGCTCAATCATCGGCAAACGATCGCACAGTGGACGGAGGCCGCAACCCAGCTCGGCCTCGATCTGAACCCTGGAGGCATGTTCTCTTCTCCACGCATGGATGGCTTGATCTCCGGTCTAGTGGTATCTGTGCACACGATCACCAAAGGAAGCGGCAACAACCAGCAGCGATACACGCGATTTCAGGTGGAGTACCCGTCGATCGGCTTCGAGTTCGAGCTCTCCCGCCAAACCAAGGTCGGTGGTTTCTTCCGCCGGATGGTCGGCATGCAGGACGTCGAGATAGGTGACCCGTCATTCGATGACGCCTTCGTGGTCAAGACCAACGATCGTGATCGAATGTCCGCCTACCTCACGGGGCAGAGGCGGATGACGCTTCACCGGTTGCTGGCGACCTATCCAATTCTCGAGGTGAGGAACACCGGCGTCCGGGTTGACGTTCGCCGGATCATCCGTGATTCGGAGGTGCTCATCTCATCAGTGCGGCGCCTCGCCGGAGTGGGGCAAAGCCTGAGCGGAAATGCCGGTGACCTGGATGAGGCAGTCCTGGCTCGTGAGTCGGGCGACCTCGGGGAAGCACTCGGCAGAATGAGAGCAGCCGTTGAATCTCAGCCGGACGACGTGGAGCGACGGCTAACCGAACTCGACACACTGGCAGCCGCCGGCAACGTGGCCGAACTCGAAGAAAGGGTTAGGGAACTCGAAAACCTGGCGCCTGCGGATCCGGAGGTTCTCCGGTGGAAAGGTGCCCTGGCGGCGCAACCGGCGCGACCATCGGAACAGAGCGCCGTCGATACATCCGGCATCGAAGCAGCCGCGGCCACCGCCGACCTGTTCGGCGGACGGGAGATGAGCTTCGTGATCCGGGACCGCTTCGCAGCCGGCTACGCCGGGAAGCGGGTCCGCTGGTCGGGGGTCGTCAAGAAGGCCCGCAGCTACGACTTCGATCCCGAGTTCGGGCGGGGTCCGGGCATCAAGGCCGTTGTAACCGTGGCATCGCTCGAACACGACCTCTTCGGATCGACCGAAGTGGACGCCATCGTGCAGTTGCCGGGATCGGTCGTCCCAGAGAAGGGAAGCATGATCACGTTCGAGGGAACCTTGATCGGTGCCGACGCGTTGATGCGCAACTTCACCGTTGAGGAAGCGACACTGCTTGGCGCCGCCGAGGAAGCCACTTGACCCCGTTCGTTAGCTCCTGATGGGCTTCGTTTTCGGCATCGGGTCGGCTTTCTTCTTTGCGCTGTCATCGGTGCTGGTCAGGATCGGTCATCGGCACCGTGCCAGCGATGACGGAGTGTTGATGACGGTGGCCGTCAACGTTCTCGTCCTCGGCCTGGTCGCCTCGTTTGCCGTCCGTCCTCCGTGGAACGCCGCCGGGGTGACGGCGCTACTCGTAGCCGGCGTCGTCGGATCAGTGCTGGGCAGGTCGTTCAACCTCCGTGCCGTGCGCCTGATCGGCTCGACGAGGGCGAGTGCCTTCATCACGGGAACACCCGTCGTGGCCGCCATCGTCGGTTGGATCGTGCTGGCGGAGTCCCTGAGCCTCACCGAGGCGTTCGGAGGCATGCTCGTCATCAGTGGGCTGCTCTGGCTGGTTCGATTGAGAGCCGGCGCAGCCGGAGCCCTGACCGGCGAGAAAGTGCCGGTCGGGTTCTACGTGATCGCGGCCCTGGCTCCAATGTTTTTCGGAACCGCCTTCGTACTCAGAAAGTGGGGACTACAACGATTCGATAGCTCGATCATCGGCGCATTCCTGGGTGCCACAGCCGCCTTCGCGGTCCTGATGTCGGTCGATGTGTTGCGCGGGGCGATTCGCGAACGGGTGGCAGCCAACGTCCACTCGATCCCCTGGTGGTTCGTGGCCGCCGGCGTCACGACGAGCATTGCGCTCCTTTCGCAGTTCAGCGCCTTCGGCTATCTCCCCGCCTGGGTCGTCGGCATCCTCCAGGCAACCCAGGGGATCTGGGCAATCGGGCTCGGAATGCTGTTCCTCAAAGGAGACGAGCACGTGGATTGGCACCTGATGGGAAGCGTCGCCCTGGTCGTCTCAGGCGTCGTGTTGATCGCCGTGCAGTGAGGCCGCTCCGGCGGCCACCGCAGAGATCTTGTTTTCGCGCGGCAATCCCACCCTATATGGGGCGATCCCCGCGCGAAAACGGTTACCTATAGGAGAAAACACAAGAAAGAGGAAATATGACAAGGGTCGACTCAGGTTATACTGTGCATAATCACTGAGAACTAACAAAGACGGACCGGTCTGCGACCGGAAACGAAGGAGCAACCACCATGGCCAAGGCAGTCGGTATCGACCTCGGCACAACCAACAGCGTCATCGCCGTCCTCGAGGGCGGGGAACCCACGATCGTTCCAAACGCTGAAGGCGGCAGGACCACCCCGTCGGTCGTCGCCTTCAAAGATGACGAGGTTCTGGTCGGCGAGGTCGCCAAACGCCAGGCGATCACCAACCCGGACCGCACCATCCGGTCGGTCAAGCGGCATATGGGCGACAAGTCCTGGTCGGTCGAGATCAACGGCAAAAAGCTGACGGCCCAGGAGATCTCGGCCCGCATCCTCATGAAGATGAAGCGCGACGCCGAAGCGTTCCTCGGTGAACCGGTCACCGAGGCCGTCATCACCGTGCCGGCCTACTTCGACGACGCCCAGCGCCAGGCCACCAAGGAAGCCGGGGAGATCGCCGGCTTGACCGTGCTGCGCATCATCAACGAGCCCACCGCTTCGTCGCTCGCGTACGGACTCGACAAAGAGCATGACCATACGATCCTCGTCTACGACCTCGGAGGCGGCACCTTCGATGTGTCCGTACTCGAAATCGGTGAGGGCGTCTTCGAAGTCAAGTCGACCGCAGGCGACACCAAGCTCGGCGGCGATGACTGGGACGATGTGGTGATGAACTGGCTCGTCACCCAGTTCAAGAACGAGTCCGGCGTGGACCTCTCGCAGGACCGGATGGCCATGCAGCGCCTCAAGGAGGCCGCCGAGAAGGCCAAGATCGAACTCTCGTCGGTAACGGAGACCGAGGTGAACCTGCCGTTCATCACCGCTACCGCCGAAGGCCCTCTCCACCTCCAGAAGAAGCTGACCCGCTCGGAATTCCAGAAACTGACCGAAGACCTGCTCGACCGCACGAAGCGACCCTTCAACCAGGCGATCAAGGATGCCGGGGTGTCCATGTCCGACATCGACGACATCGTCCTCGTCGGTGGATCCACCCGCATGCCGGCCGTGCAGGAACTCGTCAAGGAAATGACCGGTGGCAAGGAAGCCCACAAGGGCGTCAACCCCGATGAGGTCGTGGCAGCCGGAGCCGCCATACAGGCCGGCGTGCTCAAGGGCGACGTGAAGGACATCCTTCTCCTCGACGTCACTCCGCTCACCCTCGGCATCGAGACCAAGGGCGGGATCATGACCAAGATGATCGAACGCAACACGACCATCCCGACCCGGCGGTCCGAGACGTTCACCACGGCCGATGACAACCAGCCTGAGGTCGAAATCCACGTGCTCCAGGGCGAGCGCCAGATGGCCATGGACAACAAGAGCCTCGGCAAGTTCCGCCTGACCGGCCTCCCGCCGGCGCCGATGGGCATGCCGCAGATCGAGGTGACGTTCGATATCGATGCCAACGGCATCGTGCATGTGAACGCCAAAGACCTCGGCACCGGCAAGGAGCAGGCGATGACGATCACCGGTGGTACCGCCCTTGCCGAACAGGACATCGCACGGATGGTTGAGGATGCCGAGGCCTACGCCGAAGAGGACCGCCAGAAGCGTGAGCTGGCTGAGGCCCGCAACCACGCCGATCAGATCGCTCACCAAACCGACAAGCTCCTCAAAGAACAGGCCGATCAGCTCCAAGAGGACGAGAAGGCCGGCATCGAATCGGCGCTGGCAGATCTGAAGAAGATGGCCGAGAACCAGTCGGCGACTGCGGAAGAGATCCGCAATCAGATCGAAGCCGTGCTCACCGCCTCCCAGGCCCTGGCGCAACGCCTGTATGCCCAGGCCGCGCAAGAGGAGGCCGCGGCCGGCGGTGCCGAAGGCTCGGACGACGGCGACTCCGATGAGGAAATCGTCGAAGCCGAGATCATCGATGAGGATGGTTCCGAGGCATGAGCCCCGGAATCATCCGGACTACGACATGAACGAGTACGACCGAGAAGAACAACAGGAAGCGGTGCAGGCCGAGATCATCGAGTTCGACGAACGTGAACCAATCGATCCGCTGGCCCTCGGTTTGATCCTTCCCAACGATCCCACGGAGCGAGAGCAAGTGCTTCTCAGCGCGATCGCTCAGGCACAGGCAGACGCTTCGGCCTACCTCGACGATCTCCAACGGGTGGCAGCCGACTTCGACAACTACCGCAAACGCACGCAGCGCGACCTGAGTCTGTCCATCGAGCGGGCCGCCGAGCGCGTCGTCGAGCGGGTGTTGCCCGTTCTCGACACGTTTGATGCGGCGCTGGCGACCGGAGCCGAGACCCCCGCCGAGCAGAAACTGCTCAGCGGAATGCTCAGTACCCGCGATCAGCTACTTGACTTGTTGAAGGCAGAAGGACTCGAGGTCATTCCCACCACCGGCGAACCATTCAATCCAGAGGTCCACGAGGCCATGATGGCCACCGGCGGTGGCAGCGATGCCATCGTCGTCGCCTCTGAGATGCGCAAGGGCTACACGTTGAAGGGGAAGGTCATCCGGGCGGCGCTCGTTTCGGTGAACCATGAATAAGGACTGGGTTGACAAGGACTTCTACAAGGTCCTCGGCGTCGCCAAAGACGCGCCTCAAGACGAGATCAAACGCGCTTATCGAAAGCTCGCCCAGAAGCACCATCCAGACGCCAACCCGGACAACCCGTCTGCCGAAAGTAAGTTCAAGGATATCTCGGAGGCCTACGCGACCCTCTCGAACGAGGAACATCGAACCGAGTACGACCAGGTCAGACGGATGGTTGATTCGGGCGGGTTCCAGGGTTTCGGAGGAGGCGGCGGCCCGTTCGCCGGAGGACAACGAGTGCGGGTCGAGGATCTCGGGGACCTCCTCGGCGGCGCCGGCGGATTGGGTGACCTGTTCGGTTTCAGCAGCGGGAGCGGCCGAACCGGTCCGCGCCGTGGCGCCGACCACCATGCCGAACTCCACCTGTCCTTCGAGGACGCCTTCCACGGAGTCACCACCTCGGTGGCCGTTGAAGGGGAGGCTGCTTGCCGCCGGTGCGGCGGCTCGGGCGGAGAACCGGGCACTCAGGTTCAGGTTTGTCCGACTTGCAGGGGTGCCGGAACGGTTGCCCAGAGCCAGGGGTTCTTCTCGATTTCCCAGCCCTGCCCGCAGTGTCGGGGCAACGGCAAACTCGTCGAGCAGCCCTGTTCGACGTGCCACGGCCGTGGCTCTGAGGTCCGATCCCGGACGATCAGAGTCAAGATACCTGCCGGGGTCGCCGGCGGTTCGGCCATCCGGCTGCGCGGCAAAGGCGCACCCGGCAACAATGGTGGGCCAGCCGGTGATCTAATCGTCAGGGTTCACGTTGCCCGGCATCCAATCTTTCACCGCAAGGGGCAGGACCTGACAGTGCGGGTGCCTATAACGTTCACCGAAGCGGCGCTCGGCACCGCCCTCGACGTCCCGACCCTGAACGGTCCGGTCAAGCTCAAGGTGGCGGCCGGAACGCGCAGCGGCAAGACTTTTCGGGTCAGAGGGAGAGGCGTCCCGCGTGCACGCGGCAAAGCGGGCGATCTCCTGGTTACCGTGGAAGTGGCCGTGCCACAGAAGTTGCCCAGAGCGGCCAAGAAAATGCTCGAGCAGTTTGCCGAGGAGTTCGAACAAGAGAGTCCCCGCGCCCACCTCGAGGTGTAAGCAATGGCGAGCAAACGTGAAGAAGCCGTCTATGTGATCTCGGTAGCTGCCGAGCTCGCCGGTGTGCACCCGCAGACGCTGCGTATCTACGAGCGACGCGGACTCATCGAACCGTACCGGACCCCGGGCGGCACCCGCCGCTATTCCAACGCCGACCTCGAACGGCTCTCACTCATCCAGGCGCTCACAGACGAGGGGCTAAATCTGGAAGGTGTCAAGCGGGTCCTCGAACTGGAGAACCTCCTCATGAACCTGCGTTCCAAGGTGGATCAACTCCAGGATCGGGTGCGTGAAGCCCACGAGAACGCCGAGTACCAGATCCGCCAGGTGCACCGCAGCTACCGATCCGAGATCGTTCTACACCGAAAGTCCCTACCAGACGTTCGTGGGAAACAGGAATAGCAGAGGTACCAGAGTTTCTCCGCAATGCAGTGGTCGGTTTTCGATACACAGCATTGCTGAGAAACCATCAAGCGTGGAGGATCTCAGGATCGTCGGTGAGTCCGCCTCCGCGCACCGTCGCTCCGATCGTGAGGGCGGCCGACACCAGCACCACGTTCTTGAGGATGTACTGACCCTCGAGCGTCGGCACGAGAAGCCCGGACCACGTCACGTCGGGGAACAGGACCAGCGGCGTCACCGTCCCGAGCATCTGGCCCACGAGCATCAGCAACGTCAGTCGCATTAGCTTGCCCGTGATGAGCCCGATACCTATCGCAGTCTCGAGGATTGCGAGCAAGATCCTGGCGAGGTCGTCCGGCATCAATCCGAACGAGAGCTTGTAGATCGTATCTGTAGCGAGTTGGTCTGCGGGGCTCAATCCCGGCCAGAACTTGAGCACCCCGAACCAGAAGAAGATCACGCCAATGCTGATTCTTAGGAACAGCAGACCGTGTTCGGCCAACCAGTGGGTGACGCGCGGGTCGATTTCCTGAAACGTTGTTCGGTCCATTCGACAACGGTATCGGTGCGGACGGTATAGCTGTAGTCGGAGAATCGTATGTTACGGCTCCTTTCGCATTCTCCTCGCACAGGATTGTGGGGGAGTGCCCCGAGAGGGGCGAGGGGGGCGTCTTCTTCTGCCTCGGCGCCCCCTCCGCCCTGCAGCATCTGGCAGTTCACCTGATAGACAACCCGGAAGGGGTTGTGTCGTGGGATCCGGGGGCGGAAGCCTGCTGCCGCGACAAGAGCCCCCCTACCCCCGCCTGCCGGCGGCGGCACCTTCCCCCCAAAGGGGGGACCGACAAGAGCCGCTTTGCCAACAGAGCCCCCCTACCCCCGCCTGCCGGCGGCGGCACCTTCCCCCCAAAGGGGGGACCGACAAGAGCACCGTTCTCCACTCCGCTTCGCTCGCTGAAGCGTCCGAAACGCGGTCGCTCTCAGTGTCCCTAGCAACCACGACCATTCACCTTCGGAGGAACTATTCGCGGCTAGCCCTTGACCACCCCCAGCGGGCGGAGTCTGGCCACCCGGTTGGCCAGGCCGGCCACCTCGCACACCCGCGCCACTTCGTCGACGTCTTTGTAGGCGTAGGGGGCCTCTTCGCTGAGGAGTCCGACCGAACCGGGTCGCACCGAGATTCCCTTTGCCTCGAGGCCGTCCATCACCCGGTGGCCCGTCTCCTGCCGCTTCGCCTGCTTGCGACTCATCAACCGGCCGGCGCCGTGGGCGGCCGAGGCGAAGGCCGGGTTGCCGGCCAGGCCGCGCAGCACCCAGGAGGCGGTTCCCATGCTGCCCGGCACCAGGACCGGCTGACCGACACCACGCAGATCCTCCGGTAGGTCGGGATGGCCCGGCCCGAAAGCCCTGGTGGCTCCCTTGCGATGCACACACAGCAGCCGCGTCGCCCCGCCGATCTCGTGCTGCTCGAGCTTGGCCAGATTGTGGGCCACGTCGTAGATGAGTTGCATCCCGGTCCGTTCGACCGAAACGCCGAAGGCGGCGGCGAAGCCCCTCCTGGCCTCATGGGCGAGGACGTGACGATTAGCCCAGGCGAAGTTGGCGGACGCAGCCATCGCCGCCAGGTACTGCTCACCTTCCGGGGAGCGAACCGGAACACAGGCGAGCTGCCGATCGGGGACCTCGATCCCGTAGCGGTTCATGGCAAAACCCATCAGCTTGAGCTGATCGGTACACGTCTGGTGGCCGAGGCCGCGACTGCCGCAGTGGATCATCACCAAAACCATGCCGGGGGCCAAACCGAAGGCGATGGCGGCCGCCATATCCAGGATCTCATCCACGACCTGCACCTCGAGGAAGTGATTTCCCGAGCCCAACGATCCGAGCTGCCCTCCACCCCTCTCCAACGCCCGACTGCTGATCGCTGTGGCGTCAGCTCCGGCAGACGTGCCCCGCTCCTCGCACCTGTCGAGATCCGACGACCATCCGTAGCCCGCCTCCAGGACCGTGGCGGCGCCGCCGGTCAGCGTGCGGCGCAGCAGACCGGCATCAGCGATGGCGCCTTTCCCGAGTCCACGGGGAATCCTCCGGTCTAGTTCGGCCATCAGCTCACTCCGCCTGGCCAGGAAGTCGGCCTCATCGAAACCCGAAGCGAGCAACCTCACGCCACAGCAGATGTCGAACCCGACCCCACCGGGCGAGACGACTCCGTCGCTCGCCACGTCGGTGGCGGCCACTCCCCCGATCGGGAAGCCGTACCCCCAATGGATGTCCGGCATAGCCATCGAATGGCCGACGATGCCCGGCAGATGCGCCACGTTCTCGACCTGCTGAAGTGCCCGGTCTTCCTTCACCTTCAGCATCAGCGATTCAGAGGCGAAGACCCGCCCGGGAACCCGCATCCCCGGTCCGCGAGTCAGGTCCCACACAACGTCGGAGGAGCGGACCAATGTCATAGCCCAAGCGTACGCGTCGAGGCCGGCGGGGCACTCCCCGCCGGCCTCCGAGCATCTTGGGTATCTAGCGAGTTCTCAGCGCGTCGCGGATCTCACGCAGCAGGACGAGTTCCTCGGGATCGGCTTCGGCTTCTGGTTCTTCAGCGGGACCCTTCTTCATCAGGTAGGCCTGGTAAGGCTTGATGATGAAGAAGAACACGGCGGCCGCGATCGAGACGAACTTCACGACCGCGGTCAGAAACGAACCCACCCGGATCATCGAATCGTTGATCGTGAGGACCAGCACGGAATCGAATGTCGGCTCACCGAAGATGATGCCGACAATCGGCATGACAATGAACTCGACCAGTGCGTTGACCAACGCGCCCAGCGCGACGGCCATGATCAGGCCGACGGCGATCTCGATGAGCGTTGGCCTCATCGCAAACTCTTTGAACTCTTTCAACAAGGTGGGACTCCCTCTTTTGCTTTTTCCCACCGCAGGTTAGCTTTCCACTGCACCGCTGATCTGCTCCCGGCCCGAATTGCTTACGCAATGACATCAGCCGCCGGGATGCCAGAATCGAATCGCGAGTGTCTCACACGTCGAACACGATGGTCGCCGTCCAGATGCCCCCGACCTCCCGCACTCGAAGCTCGTGGTAGGTGACCGCCTTGATCGGCGTGCCGGCCATCACCAGGTCCTCGACCGGTATCGCAGTTGCCGAACCGGCCGCCTTGTTGTCACCGGTGACGGTCACTTCGAAATCGGCGAGGGCAACGCCGTCGACCTCGGCGATCGCCAGCAGCTCCGATAACCACGCCACCAACAGCTCTTCGAGGCCGTCGCCCGTCGCTTCGACCCGGACCGTCGGCCCGAGCCGAGGCGAATCCATCTCGAACATCAGCTCGAACAACGCGGAAGCGGCGTTGGCGAAGAGGTCGGACACAGACTCTCCGTAGACCGCAACGGCAACGTCGGCGGTATGTGGCAGTATCTCGAAGCGTCGCACAATCCCATTGTGCTCGAGGAGAGAGGTCAAGCTGCCGATAATGCCCGCTATGGACAGTGTTGCCGATCTCCGCGTCCTGCTCGCCTCCCAGTTTCCGCTGCTGATGGTGGAAACCCAGGAGGAACCGCGACTGCTGGGCATCATCCGCCAGCTGGCCGGCGAGCTCGCCAGCCCGCTGTGGGTCTGGTCGTCGACGCGCGGCCTGACCCGGGACGGGGCGGAGGCCATGTACGGGACGGTCGATCCCCACCAGGCACTCTCGTTTGTCGAGGATATCCGGTCGCCGTCGGTCTTCGTCTTCGCGGATGCCCACACGATCCTGCGCGACGACATGGTGGTTCGCCGGCTCAAGGAAGTCTGCCAGGAAGCCGTGCCCGGCCAGACCCTCATCCTGACCGGACCCAACCACGAGGTGCCGGCCGAACTCGAATCACTGGCGCATGTGTGGCAACTGCGGCCGCCCGGGCGCGCTGAAATGGCCGATCTGGTCGACCGGGCGCTCGCCACCTTCCGTCGAGCCGGGATCCGGGTCGACTTGATCCCCGAAGACGTCACCGGTCTCGTGGAGGCGGTGGCGGGCCTGACCCTGTCGGAGGCCGATCGTCTGCTGCACCGGGCGGCGTCCGACGACGGCGTGGTCGACTCATCCGACCTGACGAAGGTCAGGGTCGCCAAAGCAGCCATGTTCACTACAGACGGCACACTCGAACTCGTCGAGGCAACCAGGGGCGGCTTCGACGACGTTGGTGGGATGGCGTCGCTCAAACAGTGGTTGGAGATACGGGGGCGCGCCAGAGCAGCCGGTACCGCCTCATTGGGCATCGATGACCCGCGCGGCGTCCTCCTCACCGGTGTACCCGGTTGCGGGAAATCCCTGATCGCCAAGAAGGTGGCGGCGGCCTGGGGGCTTCCGCTCGTACTCCTCGACCCGTCCCGGCTCTACGGAAAGTACATCGGCGAGTCGGAACAGCGCCTCGCCCGTGCCCTCGACTCGGTCGATGCAATGGCTCCCGTCGTCTTGTGGATCGACGAGATCGAGAAGGGCCTCGCCACCTCCGGGGATGGTGACGGCGGGGTCAGCCGGAGGTTGCTCGGCACCTTCTTGCGGTGGATGCAGGATCGGCCGGACGGCGTGTTCCTGGTGGCCACAGCCAACGACGTCTCGAGCCTTCCACCGGAACTCCTCCGCAAAGGTCGGTTCGATGAGATCTTCTTCGTCGACCTCCCCAACGACGACGCCCGGACAGCAATTCTCGGAGTGCACCTCACCGAACGCGGCCGGAACCCCGAAGCCTTCGACCTCGTTGCACTCACCCGGCTGTCTGATGGGTTCTCCGGCGCCGAGATCGAAGCGGCAGTAGTCGGAGCCCTCTACCGGGCGTTCGCCAAAGACCGGGACATGGCGACCCGTGACATCGCCATCGAAATGCAGAGCACCGTCCCCCTCTCGGTCGCCAGGGCAGAGGAGATCTCGGCGCTACGCCGATGGGCAAGCGCACGATCGGTGCCCGCATGAGATGCCACGACGGTCTCAACGCGCTACCGTTGCCGTTATGAGATTCCAGCGTCCCGCACTGGCCATGCTCGATGAGCAGGTGACCGACAACGAGGCACGGGTTCGTATCGTTCTAGCCTGGAACGACATCCCCTACGACGGGGATTCGATCGGCTCGTCCCAGGAAACTGCAAGGCCCCGGCTTGTCGGCGAGGCGACCCTGCGTGCCGTCGAACGGATCATCGGTGACGGCACCCGCCTCGACCTGAGCGGCGTCGCCACCACAGACCTGGGGACCGCTCGCGTGGCCATCGCCGAAGTCAGGCTGGAAGGATCACTCGACTCGCTCGTAGGCAGCGCCGTCATCAGGGAGAACGACCCGGCCAAAGCCACAGCTCGCGCCGTCCTCGACGCAGTCAACCGCCGCCTGGAGTTGATGCTGGGCTAGCCGGCCATGTTTCGCTGAAGTCGACCGGCATAAACGATCTCGCAGATCAGGACTGAGCTTCGTCCTCGAGTCGTTTTCGAATCCGAATGCGTTCCTCGCGACGGACGTCGGCGGCCCGCTGACGCCTGACATCATCCTCTGTGTCTGCAATGAGCGGCGGGACCGGTACGGGCCGCCCCCTCTCATCAACCGCCACCATGGTCAGGTAGGCGGTGGTCGTTTGCTCTCGATCGCCCGTCCTCGGGTCCTCTCTCCACACGTCAACTTCGACCTCCATCGACGACCGCCACGCCTGGGTAACCACCGCGTTCAACGTGACGAGTTCACCGATATGCACAGGCGCCAGGAACGTGAGCGAGTCGACCTCAACGGTGACCACCCGACCGTTGCAGTGCCGCATCGACGCCACACCGGCGGTCGTATTCGACCAGTTTCATGATCTCGCCGCCGTGGATGAATCCGGCCGAGTTGGCATGCAGCAACTGCATCACCAGGGTGACGGTTGAGGCTGATTGGGCCGGTGTCTTTCCCTCGATGGCATCCTCCTCAAATCTGATAGCATGTGACTTAGATTTCCTGGAATGGAAACGCTTACCCAGCGGTTTCCCTGTAGAGAGACAACCATGAACTTCGAACGACTCACCAACGCAACCCAACGCAGCATTCTCGACGGCAAGGCCATCGCGACATCGCGACATCACCAGTACGTCGAACCCGCCCATATCCTCAGTGCACTCCTCGGCCAGACGGACGGCATCGTCTACCCACTGCTCGACCGGGTCGGGGCGGCACCGGCCGAACTCAAGAAAAACCTCGAATACCTGCTGGCGGGACTGCCGAGCGTGTACGGCGGAGAGGAACCACACCTTTCGAAAGCGTCGCTGCAGCTCTTCGAAGAAGCAGACGAACAGCGCATCAGCTTCAAAGACGACTACGTCAGCGTCGAGCACTTGCTGCTGGCGATGGCGGCTGCCAGGGGCCCGGTCGGAGGCGCATTGCGAGGCTTGGGAGCCACGCGGGATGCCATGCTCGCCGCCCTCACCGAGATCCGCGGCAACCAGCGCGTCACCAGCACCGATCCCGAATCGGCCTTCAATGCGCTGGAGCAATACGGGCGCGATCTCACCGCCTCAGCCAGAGCACAGAAACTTGACCCGGTGATCGGACGCGACGACGAGATCCGGCGTGTCATCCAGGTTCTCTCGCGCCGGACCAAGAACAACCCGGTGCTGATCGGAGAACCCGGCGTTGGCAAGACCGCCATTGTCGAAGGTCTCGCTCAACGGATCGCAGACGGAGACGTCCCCGAAGGCCTGAAGACCAAGCGCATCGTGGCCCTCGACCTCGGGGCCATGGTCGCCGGGGCGAAGTACCGCGGTGAATTCGAGGAGCGCCTCAAAGCCGTCCTGACCGAGATCGCCGCCGCCGAAGGCTCGGTCATCACGTTCATCGACGAGATGCACACGATCGTGGGCGCCGGTGCGGCCGAAGGCTCCATGGATGCCTCCAACATGCTGAAGCCCATGCTCGCCAGAGGTGAACTGCGGATGATCGGTGCAACCACCCTCGACGAGTTCCGGAAGTACGTCGAGAAGGATGCAGCACTCGAGCGGCGCTTCCAACCGGTCATGGTCGAACCCCCCTCAGTCGAAGACACCGTTGGCATTCTGCGGGGGCTCAAGGAACGCTACGAGGTACACCACGGGGTCCGCATCACCGACGCCGCGCTGGTAGCCGCCTCGATCCTCTCCGATCGCTACATCACCGCACGTAATCTGCCGGACAAGGCGATCGACCTGATCGACGAAGCGGGATCCCGCCTGCGTATCGAAATCGATTCCATGCCGGAAGAGATCGACGACCTCGAGCGGCGCATCAAGCAACTCGAGATCGAACGCACCGCCTTGCAGAAAGAAGAGGACAACGCCTCGCTGCAACGCCTCGCCTCAATCGAACAAGACCTGGCCAACCTCTCAGAGGAGAGCGACCGGCTCAAGGCCCACTGGAATCGCGAGAAGGCGTCGATCGAGGAGGTACGTTCTCTCAAGCAACAGATCGAAGCGGCTCGAGCCGAGGCCGGACGCGCCGAGCGCGAAGGTGACCTCGAGAAGGCAGCAGAACTGCGATATGGACGGCTGCGTGAACTGAATGCTTCCCTAGAGGCCCGTCAGACCGCCCTCGATGACCTCCAAAGCGATACACGGATGCTCTCCGAAGAGGTGACCGACAACGATGTGGCAGAGGTCGTCGGCCGCTGGACCGGCGTCCCCGTTTCGCGCCTACTGGAGGGCGAGACCCAGAAACTGATCCGGCTCGAACAGCACCTCCACGAACGAGTGATCGGCCAGGACGAGGCCGTGACCGCGGTATCGAACGCTATCCGCCGCAGCCGTGCCCGCCTGTCCGACCCCAACCGCCCAATCGGATCCTTTGTGTTCCTCGGCCCGACCGGCGTCGGCAAGACGGAACTGGCACGGGCTCTCGCCGAGTTCCTCTTCGACGACGAACGGGCCATGGTCCGCATCGACATGTCGGAGTACATGGAGAAGCACACGGTGAGCAGGTTGATCGGCGCCCCACCGGGGTACGTCGGCTACGAGGAAGGTGGTCAGCTCACGGAAGCCGTCCGCCGACGCCCGTATTCGGTGATCCTCCTCGACGAGATCGAGAAAGCGCACCGGGACGTATTCAACGTCCTGCTCCAGTTACTCGACGATGGCCGGTTGACCGACGGTCAGGGACGCACCGTCGATTTCACCAACGCGGTGCTGGTCATGACGTCGAACCTGGGCTCAGAACTGATCGATCCCGGTCTTCCCGAGGAGGTCGTCGAGGAGCGGGTCCTCGAGGTGGTCCACCAGCACTTCCGACCAGAGTTCATCAACCGCGTCGACGAGTTGATCGTATTCCACCGGCTCAGCCGGGAGGAGATCCGCTCGATCGCCGAAATCCAGATCGGACATCTGCGGCGCCGCCTCGAAGAGCGTCGCATCGGCCTCGAACTGACCGAAGCTGCCCTCGACTGGCTGGCCGAGCACGGCTACGACCCGAGCTTCGGGGCTCGACCACTGAAGCGACTCGTGCAGAAATCGATCGGCGACCCCCTCGCCGTCAAGCTGCTCGAGGGAGCCTTCACCGACGGCGACACAGTCAAAGTGGACGCCGGCGAGGATGGGCTGGAGTTCGGCTAGCAGCGGAGGAGTGCGGCGGGCGACTAGAACCAGAACTGGCCGCGGCCGTCGGGCTCGGAAGTGAACCCCCACGCTTCGGTGATGAGCCCCTCGTCGTTCATGCAGAAGACGTGCACCTCGTCGGCTGTGTAGAGCTCGCCGTCGCGATCGACGGTCATGTGGGCCAGCACAACGGTGTGGAGGTCGTTGGCGAGTATGTCGTGCACCTCGATCATGAACGAGTCGTGCGTATCGTGGGCAAGCTTTCGCAGGAACTCGACGATGTTCTGGCGACCGATGTGGTCACCGGCCAGCGGTGTATCGCCGTTGACGTGCCAGATGGCGTCCTCGGAGAAGAGTTCGGACAGGCCCTCGAAGTTGTCCTCTGCGAACGCCTGATACTCGCGTTTGACCCGCTCGATATTCCGATGCTCGCTCATGCAGAACCTCCTCGCCTCCGAGTTTGGCGTGTCGGATACGTGCCGGTCAAAATGCGGTTAACTGTCAACACAATGCCTGTCACCAACACTACAGCCGATGCAATCGAACGGGCTGCACTGCGGGCCTTCCCTGCGCTCGAGGAAACTGATCTGGGTGGTTGGATCCTGCGTTACGCGAATGGGCAGGCACGCCGGGCCAACTCGGTGCAAGCGCTGGAACACGATGGCACCCCGCTTGCCGCGAAGGTCGCGTCGGCCGAGGAGTGGTACGCCGACAGGGACTGGCCGCCCAGCTTTCGGATGACCCATCGATCATCTCCAGAAGAGCTGGACGCTGAATTGGACGGGCGCGGGTATCGGTTCCAGGACCGCACCGGCGTCCTGGTTCGGCCGTTGCAGCCGGGAGGCCGCGTGGAAGTGAGCATCACCTCCCGATTCACTCAGGAGTGGCTTGATGAGTTGGTGGACAGCAATCCGTATATGTCCGGGCGGCGCGCCACGCTCTCGCAGACACTCAACCTGATCGAACCGGCGACGGCTTTCGCGGTGATTCGTGAAGGTTCGACCGTCGTCGCAACGGGGCTCGGAGTCGCCGACGGTGAACTCCTGGGAGTCTTCAGTGTGTCAACCAAACCGGCGTTTCGGCGCAGGGGCCTGGCACGACGGATGTCCGAATCCTTGATGGCGTGGGGGATCGACCAGGGCGCCTCGCTCGCCTACCTCCAGGTCATGCACGAGAACACTGCAGCCTGGCAACTCTACGAGTCGATGGGATTCACGTTCGGATACGACTACTGGTACCGATCTCCCGCACCCTCCCCACTCCACGGGGTCTGACCCAAGCGATCCCTGGTGCCCGCTACTCAGACGCAGGACTACGGAGCCCAGCGATGTGGCCGCTCCTGCAGGCTCTCAAATCCCATTTCTTCGCAGAACGAAGTGAAACGCTCCCGGGGTGCGCCCTGCCATTCGAGATCGGCCAGAGTATGGGGGATCGGTACGTCGTAGCGCAACGTGGTCAGCGTCCGGAAGAGCCGGGCATCGTCGAAGTTGTCACGCAGATTCACAGCGAGTCTGGCCGCTCCTCGCACCGCGACCTTCCATTTGCGCTCGTCCGTCGGAATGTGCTCGATGTGGCGGTATTCGGCCAGCAGCGTCGAGGCCGACTTGCCGCCCCAACCCGGGATCCCCGGTATTCCGTCTGCGTTGTCGCCGACGAGGGCCAGGTAGTCGGGAATCGATTCGGGGGCAACGCCGAACTTCTCCCAGACCCCGGCTTCATTGAGTAGCCGCTGCCGCAGGCGGTCGTAGGCGACGATGTTGTTGTCCTCAACGACCTGACATAGATCCTTGTCCGGACTGAGGATCACGACCCGATCGACTTCATCTACGAAGCGGAGAGCTGCGGCGGCAATTCCATCGTCGGCCTCGAACTCCCGCATCCGAAAGACCGTGACACCGATCGCCTCGAGGGCGCGTTCGGCCAACGGGAACTGGGCAAGCAGCTCTTCTGCCACTCCTTCACCCGTCTTGTAGCCGTCGTATAGATCGTTACGGAATGATGTGATCACGGTGTCGAAGAATGCGGCGACGTGGGTCACATCCGACTCCCGCAGCAGGCTGAGGGTCGAATCGATGAGTCCGTGCACCGCAGTCACGTCCCGACCGTCCGGTGCAGCGCGCGACGGACGTTTGCCGAAATACGAACGGAACAGCTCATAGGTAGCATCGAGGAGGTGCAGTTGCATCCCATCGATCCTAGGAGGGAACACCATGAGTAAGTCGGACGAAACCTGGAGCGAGGTCGGAGAGGGTTTCAAGAAGATCGGCTCGATGTTCAAGCAGCATTACGAGTCACAGGCTGCCGGCGAAGGCGCTGAAGCCGTCTCAGAGGAGGATGTCAAAGACGCGGTCCAAACACTCGGTGAGAGCATCAAGACTGCCTTTGCGACGATCGGCGACGCCGTCGCGGATCCCGAGGTTCAGAGCGAGGCGAAGCAGACCGCCAAATCGTTCGTCGATGCGCTGGGCGCCTCCTTCTCAGACCTCGGAGATCAGATCTCGAAGTGGCGCGCTAAGGGCGGGACCGGCGAGCCACCCTCGAGAACCGATGCGGCGCCGGCCGAACCGACCGAGCCGCCGACCACCGAATAGAAGAGACCGCGAACCTGGAGTTGTTTGTGCCCCTGATCAACGTCGACCAACTTGCCGCCCGCCTGGAGTCTGCTGACGTCCGCGTCGTCGATACCCGCTGGTACCTGGCCGATGTTGAGCAAGGAAGACGTGAGTACCAGATCTCGCATATTCCAGGTGCCATCTTCCTCGACGTCGAGGAGGACCTCAGCACACCGGGGACGGGGCCGGGACGGCACCCGCTGCCCCGCTGGGCCGACTTCGCAACCCTGCTCGGCGCCAGGGGTATAGGCAACCAACACCATGTCATCGTGTACGACGCCGCAGACGGCTCGATCGCGGCTCGCTTGTGGTGGATGTTGCGACGGCTCGGCCACGACGCAATGTCCGTACTCGATGGCGGCTGGACGGCGTGGACGAGTGCCGGGATGCCGGTCGAGAATCAGGTGACCGAACCTTCGCCCGCACACTATGTCGGGCGACTCCAACCAGGTGGGTCCATCGATCGGGATGATTTGCGTGCGTCACTCGGCAACATGCTCATCCTCGACGCCCGGGCTCCTGAGCGGTTCGAGGGGCTCACCGAACCGGTCGACCCGATCGCCGGGCACATCCCGACCGCAGTATCCGCCTTTCACGGCGGAAACGTGACGACGGACGGTCATTTCAAGAGCCCCGCCGAGCTACGCGCCCGCTTCGCCGCATTGGGGGTGGACGACGGTGTTCGCACTGTGACCTACTGCGGCAGCGGTGTCACCTCATGTCACAACGTGTTGGCGATGCACCTGGCCGGGCTGCCGGAACCATTGCTGTATCCAGGTTCGTGGAGCGACTGGTCAACCGAGCAGTACCCGGTGGCGACCGGACCGGAGCCCGGAGCGGCTCCCACCACGTGATCGCTCGACACGATGTCGCCGATGCAATCGACGCGAACGATCCGGCGAGATTGATGCGCATCGTCGACGGGATGTGCTCGGCTCGGGCCTGGGACGACCTGGTCGAACTCGCCGTCCGGTGCCGCCAGGCCGTCGAAGTCGGCAAGCAGTTGTGGGGAGTGGCCTATCACGCGGACTACCGGCTCGCGCTGGAAGCTTCCCCTGAGTACGCGGCGGCAGTCGCCGCCACTGGTGGAGGTGGATTCACCCTGGGTCCGCTGACCGAGGTGGCCGCCTCTTCACATCGGTGGGCGGAACTCGACCCGCATCTGCCGCCGGGCAAGGCCCGCACCCTGACGGCGCACGAACGGGTCGTCCAGGGCGAGGACCTCGCCGGCGTCGACGGCATCGACTTGTACCTCGTCGACTTGCCGCTGAAGCTGGCGGATTGGGAACCGCGGTATGCCACCGCCGCCTACCGGCCGGACCGGGCCAACCATCCGACGCCGGACTCACCGGATCTGGTGAGTGTCAAACTGCCGCCACCCGGCGCCGTGGTCGATCATCCCGACGAAACCGACGCACTGCTGGCCCTGACCGAGACCTGGGTTTCCCAATCGAACGGGCGCAGCGAGGCAGTCGTAGTGGAGGGTACGGCGCAACAGGCTATCGCCGCCCTAGGACCCCGCAAGATCCGGATCGGCGAAACCGATCTGTCGGGAGCGATGGCATGGATGGCCTGGGCTGCTGCCTCGGGCGGGGCTCATGGAAAACGGCCTGGAGCTGCTGCAGGGCGGTTCGCCGCCTGGTGGGCGATCGCCGCCCTGACCGACCTGCTGGATCCTTGGCCGCCCGATTCGAACCAACTCGGTGAGACGGCGGCCAGCCTCCGGTGGTATTTCTGGGACGACCTGGCCCCTTCAACGGGTTGGGTACTCCGACTGGCGGCAGAGGACCCCGAGCACGGATTGGCGTGGGCGATGACTGCCACAGATGCCGAGTAGCCACAATCCCCCCAATTCCTCCTTCTGGCGTTTGAGACCGGTCAAAACTGCGCGCTTTCTAACGCCAGAACGAAGGGGTGATTGGTCTGCGGCGCAGAGAAGCGGCGGCCCGGAGGCCGCCGCTTCTCGGTAGTGATCGGTTACTTCAGTTGCTCGAGCTTCTCTCGAACTGCTCGGCAGGTTCGTCGAATTCCTTCGGCAGGATCAGGTTGGCGACTACTCCAATAATGGCGGCTAATGCCAGACCGGAGATAGAGACATCACCGACCGCCAGCGGTGACTCGAGACCGCTGTAGCCCAGACCAAACACCAGGATCAACGCAACCACGACCAGGTTGCGGCTATGGGTGAAGTCAACGCGTGCGTCGGAGAGCACCCGCATGCCGATCGAGGCGATCATGCCGAACAGCACAATGGAGAGTCCACCGAGCACCGGGACGGGGACCGTCTGCAAGAGTGTTCCGAACTTGGGGATGAATCCGAGCAGGATGGCGAATCCGGCGGCAATACGAAGAATCACCGGGTCGTACACCTTGGTGACTGCCAGCACGCCGGTGTTCTCCGAATAGGTCGTATTCGGAGGACCGCCGACAAGGCCTGCGAACAGGGTTGCTAGGCCGTCGCCCATCAGAGTCCGGTTGACACCGGGGTCGTCGAAGAAGTCCTTCCCGACAACCCGGCCGTTGGTGAGAATGTCGCCGACGTGTTCGATCATCGTCACGAACGCCACCGGAGCAATGATCCATACAACGCTGAAGTCGAACGACCCAAGGGTGAAGCTCGGCCAGGCCAACCAGTCCACGTCACTCATGGCATCGAAGCTGACCTCTCCCAAGATCAACGCTGCGACATATCCGACTACGAGGCCGGTCAAGATCGGCAGCATCTTGAAGAGGCCCTTGAAGTAGATCGCCGCCACGATCACGGCCGCCAGCGTGATCAGCGCGATCAGCCAGGCCATGCCCTGATCCATCACCCTGTCGGTGCCGGCCATTCCGCTCGCCTGACCCAAGGCAATCGGGGCCAGCGTGATTCCGATGACCGTGATGACCGGACCGGTGACAACCGGCGGGAACAGCGCCCGGATCTGCTGACTCCCATTCGGAAGCACCCAGACGATCCCGGCCACGATCAGATAGACGAAACCGGCTGCCATGATGCCGCCGCCGATGCTGGCGAAGCTATACCCCTTCGACTGCGCCAACAGAATCGGCGGGATGAACGCAAACGACGAACCCAGGAACACGGGCACGCCGAATCCCGTCACTACGTGGAATAGCAGCGTCCCGACACCGGCCGAGATCAGCGCCACGCTCGGATTCAAACCCGTGATCAACGGGACCAGGATCGTTGCGCCGAACATGGCGACCATATGCTGAAGACCCAGCACGGTCTTCTTCTGTGGAGTCAACTCCACCATTTCTCCTCACCTCCCGATAAAAAACGCCGCCCAGAGGGCGACGTCTTCAGCCGATACAGGTAGTAGTACCCATCGAGATTGCACGATACCGACGTTGCTTGTTGCGATGTCGCCCAAAGCACGCCCGATTCGACGGCCGAAAGCCCCTAATGGTTACCGTGATCGTGAACCGCTGGGCGGGCGCCCGGATGACGAGGCGATCGACACAACGGGAAAGGGGCCCCTCGGCCCCTTTCCTGCGTGAGAGTCAGCAGGGCTCAGTCGTCACCATCATCGCCATGGTCGTCGTCACCGTGATCGTCGTCACCGTGGTCGCCGTCACCCTTCTTGTGGTCACCACCATGATCGTCGTCGTCATCGTCGTCGTGGTCTCCGTCGCGATGGTCGGCATCGTCGTCGTCATCGCTCTCGCTCTCGATCCTGACCTGCAACTCGCCGTCTTCGAACTCGGCCTCGAACTCGATCTCGGTCTTGCCGTTGCGGAACTCGACTTCCACCTCGTCACCCTTGGACTCGACGTCGTAGGTCCAGCCATCGTTTGCCACCACCGTCGCAACGAGCTTCCCGTCGACCAGGTCGATCGTCACAGTGCCGGCGTCACCCACCCGGTAATCCATCGGGAAGTCGACGGGTGCGTCCGGAGCAGTCAGTGACGGGGCCGTCGGAGGCGTCGTCGGAGGCGTCGTCGGAGGCGTCGTCGGAGGCGTCGTCGGAGGCGTCGTCGGAGGCGTCGTCGGAGGCGGCGTATCCGAAGGGTCCCCGGGGAAGAACCCGGCGGCGATCTCGTCTCCGTTCGAGGCGCCGTCACCATCCGAATCGGCGGCAGCGAGCGCCGCGGTGAAGCTGCGGCCTGCACTTACGAAGGCCAAACCATAGGCATTCCGGTTGCCGCCGGTCGTGCTGTTGTGACAGACCAAACAGGAATCGAGCTTGCTTCCGTTGGCGATTCCGAAATTCGCCTTGAAGTCAATCATGTAAGGGTCGTTGAAGGCATCGGCTGTGTCCGTACGCACGAGCAGAAACCCGAGGGCAAGGGCGGCGAGTATCGAAAATGCAGCGAGACGGCGGTTCATACATCCTCCTGGGAGTCCGTTTCTGAGACCACTGTCTCGTATAGATGCCTAAGGGCGCCTCCCGGCGGAGTAAAAGGCGTGATAAGAACGCGGAGAGCGTTGCCCCTGCGAGTAGGTGTAGGTCGTCATGCACCGGCATTTGGCAATAGGCATTAGGCAATGGCAGGCGTTGCGACCGGGTCCCTCCGCCGGGCTACTTCTTGGCTGGCTCGATACCCAGCGCAGCCTCTGCAGCGTCGAGGGTCTGGCCGCCTTTCAGGACGGGAGCAAACAAGTCGCCGAACCGTTGGAGGCGATCCCACACGTTGGCGATTGTGAAGTCGTCCGGCTCCACCCGGCCCACTTCGTTCCATACGAGTGGCGTCGAAACAGGGGCGCCGGGACGGGGTCGAACCGAGTACACCGATGCGATGGTCTTGCCGCCGACGTTCTGGTTGTGGTCGATGAAGACTTTGCCGGCCCGTTTCGGGATGTCCCACTCCATGGTGATACCGTCCGGATCGGCGGCCACCAGCAGACGACCCACCCGCTCCACGAAGGCGCGAACTCTGCTGTAGTCGTGCAGCGGTTCGAGCGGCACGTAGATGTGAAGGCCGGTCGCACCCGAGGTCTTCGGGTAGGACCGCAGGCCCAAGCGTTCGAGCGCCAGCTTGACCACTCCGGCTACGTCGACCACCTGCTGCCAGGTTGCCCCGTCGGCCGGGTCGAGATCGAACACGGCAAAGTCCGGGTTGTCCAGGTTGTCCACCCGGCTCAGCCAGGGATGGATTTCGATGCAGCCCATGTTGGCGAGCCACATGAGGGCCTCCCGGTCGGACGCCGTGACGAACTCGATCGGCTCTCCTCGATGCTGCGAATGAATCGAGGCGAGCGGCATCCAATCCGGCTGATGGCCGGGCGCCTGCTTTTCGTAGAAGAAGTCGCCGTCGCTGCCGTCCGGGAAACGAGCCATCACGATCGCCCGGCCGGCCAGGTGGGGCAACAGCACGGGAGCGATCGAGGCGTAGTACTGGATGAGATCACCCTTGGTGAAGCCGTCTGGAAAGAACGGTTTGTCGATGTTGGAGAGACGGAGGGCTCGATCGAGCCCGCCCGGGCGAAAGCCCCCCTTCTCAGCGGCCACTTCGATGAGCCCGGGCATCGTCACGCGACCGGAGCCGAGCGACCGATCCGAACCACCCGGCGCTTTCGGTGACGGCAAGGCGGCGCTTACTTCTTCCTGAATGGCCCGATGAGACGCCTCCTCGCGAGCCTCCGAGATCATCACCATTCGCAACCCTGCCTCGGTGGCCGCCTCGACCAGGGGGCCTACTCGCAGCGTCCCCTCACCGTACGGCACGTGCTTGACTTCACCGTGCCCGCCGACCAGGTTGTCGGTGAACTGACATTGAAGGGGTTCGATCATCCAGGCCGGGAACGAGTCGCGGATGAAGGCGATCACCGTTGCGTAAGCGTCCTTCGAGGTCAGCCCACCGCCCGTCATCGCGTGCACATGAGCCCAGTCGATGATCGGACGAACGAACGGGAACTCGGCGGCCAGCGTGGCAATGTCGCCGATGGAGCCGAAGGTCCGATCGTTGCCCGCCGTCTCCAAGCCGAGGCCAACCCCGAGGTGAGCAACCTTGGGTGAAATCGATGCAAGCCTCTGGCGAATGACATCCATCAGCTCCTGAGGAGATCGTTCCCCGATTGGCCCGAAATGGGCACAGATGATCCGGCTGCCGAGTGCGCGCCCCAGCTTCATCGTGTGTTCGAGGGCTGCCAGACACTGCTTGGACTTCTCCTCGTCCTCCACGGTGAGGATGGCGAAGTAGGGGGCATGCACCGAAAGCCAGATGTCGCGCTCGGCGGCGGCTCCGCCGAACTCCTCGCACCGCCGCTCGTTCCAGGGGAATTCCTTGACGAAGGCGAGTTCGTACGCTCGACGACCATCGGCGACCAGGCCGTCGAGAAATGCATCGTCCTCGACGCCCTCCGGGGGCAGGCCGGATACACCGAATCTGATCATCACGACACTCTAGCTTCCGCGCTCCGTTGTGATAGTTTGCGCTATATATCAATATCGGAAGACCCGCAGAGGAGGCCGTTCCATCCGCGGCGTTCACCCGGCAGCCGCGGTTGGGATGCCGAGTGCTCGATCGAGAAAGATGACCGACTACCGACTGATTGACCTCGATTCCATCCGCTGGCTTGCCCGGCTCATCAACGGATTCGCCTCCGAAGCGAACACGATCGCCACCAACTTGATCTCGCTCGATACCGGTGCGGCGCAGACGATCGCCGGCGTCGCCGGGCAGGCGCGAGAGTCGGCCGTCTCCATGCTGGCGAAGGCGGCCGCCGCCGAACCCCGACCGCAGTTGGTGGCCCCGGTTGCCAGCGTGGCCCGGCCCGGGGGTTCAGCCCCGACTGCGGCCGGTGTGCTGGAGGTCCTGATCAAGGCGAATCGGGCGAGAGCCTGGACCGAACTGTGGGCCGTCGTGGCCCAACTCAACCGACTGGCCGCGCTCGGCCTCCGGTCCAGTCCGCTCCTCGATGGTCTCCGGCAGGACTACGACACCCTTGCCCGCCTGGTCGACACCAGCCTCGTCTACTTCGCCGTCGATTCTTCAACACCGATCGGAACCCGGTCGAGCCGGGCCGGTTACCGGGCGGGAGTGTGGATTGGACCTGCGGAGGCAGAGCACGTGCTCATCATGATCCCTGGTATGAACACGTCGACGGCGGGTTGGCTCGCAGTCGACGTGCCCGACGCGGGGGCACTACAGCGCATGGCAGCCGATCTCGCCGTACATCACGATCTAGGTGAGGTGGCCGTGGTTCCGCTGCTGTCATACGCGCCCCCTCAGACGTTCCTGGACGCGCCGCTGGGCCACTTCTGGCGGGACGGATCTGGCGAGACGGCAGAGGTTCTCGAGGGTTTGCCGCTCGAGAACCGCCATGTCGTCGGATGGGGCCACTCCTACGGCGCCACCGTCCTTGGTGCGACCTCGGCGCGCAGTGGGGCCTTTGACGATCTCATCATGGTCGGCGCCGCCGGCACCGGGACCGAATCATTGGACGACCTCGGGGTAGATGGCGATCACCTCTATGTGGCAACGAACTGGAACGACCCGATCCGATTCGTACCGAATGACTACCACGGGGTGAGCCCGATGAGCCTTCCCCACATTCGAGTTCCGACGGAGCCGGAAATCGATCCCGATCCCTGGAAGGCGCTCATCAGCGTTCCGTGGTTCCTGACCGACGGGCTGCCCGACCACGAATACCTGGACGACGCCACCGCCATGCGAGGCTTCGCCGCCATCACCATCGGGCTTGACGACCTCACAGACTGACGAGGGCAGCGTCGGCGCCTGGTACCGTTTCGTTGGGCCTGTAGCTCAATCGGTAGAGCAGCGGACTTTTAATCCGAAGGTCGCGGGTTCGATCCCCGCCGGGCCCACTGAGCCTTCGCTAACCCCGGGGGCAAACCCGACCGGATCAACGCCGCTTCATAACCCCCGGTGCGGGTCGCCGAGCTACCGGAGCCAGCGGGTCGCCCGGGTACCGAGACTTGACAGTCCCCGAGAGTGGACTCACGAGTTGAGTCGAGCCAGTCCGCGTGCCCGAGGTGGGCATGGATCGCCTTCGGGGAGGCATCCTGGGCGATCAGCAGGGCTGCGCACGCGGTGAAGACCAGCGCGGATAGTGCGAGTTCGTTGTGATCTACCTGCGGCGCCGAGTCCAGCCGAAGCCGCCGCCGAATACCACGAATAGCACGACAATGAGGATGATCCATCCAGTGGTGCTCATCTGTTCTTCCTGCCTTTCTGAGTTTGGGTCATGTGTTTGAGGGGATCGATTTGTTGCGACCTAGGCGACCGTGTGGTGTTATTTCACTTCGGTGGTTTGACGTGTGTTGACGCGCGAAACCGTGGGTAATAGTGCTGAAACGACGATCGCAGCCATGGCGATCGCAGTCCATATCCCTAGCTCGCGTTGTATCGACAGGGAGTCGCCGCCGATGGTGGGCTCGAACACGGCGATCAAGCCGGCGACGCCGCCAATGATCCCGAGACCCAGGATCAGCTGCCGCTGCCTGGCTAGCGCAGCGATGAGCAACACGGCGCCAAAGCCGAACACGATCAGCCCTAGCAGCGCAGTCGCGGTGAAGCCTGCGACGGTGACTACGGGCTGTCCAAGACTGCCATCGAACCCGGCGCGGCCCACAGTGATCCCGCCCAGTACCAACATGGCAATGGCGACCACCGCCGCAACGACAGCCGACGGTGTGAACCTGGTCGTGCGAACCGTGCGGACCGTCTCGGCCCGAGCCGCAACCTCGTGGGCCGCAGCCGGCGCAGACGCCTCGGACTCTGTGACAGCTTCGTCTTCGTCGAGTGGCGGTTCGGTGACGGTCTCGTCGAGTGGTGCTGCTGCGCGCACCGTCTCCTCGCGCTCATCGACCGATACAGACTTATCGGACTCAATATTCATACGAACCCCTTCATTGCGTTGTCCTTGTCGTTGTCGACGAGGTCGTTGATCTCGTCGTTAGTGGTCGTCGAGGGACTTCTCGACGACACCAACCCTCTCGTCGGCCTTGCCGTGCAGCCAGGTTGCGCGCCTATGGCGGCAAACGCCAGAATGCGCGGTCCGAGTGAACAAGGTGAGCTTCCGCTTTCTGCTGATGCTCCGAAACCCGATCTATCCGTAATCCTACAGCAGAAACATATCACTAGCAACATATTTCTAGTTTTCTGTTAGGGTTGGCCCCATGGCGACTACATGGGGTTTCCTCACCATCCACGCTCGAGCGTTGCTGCTCATCGCCCGCAACGCCGACGCCCGTCTCCGCGATATCGCCTCCGCCATCGACGTCACCGAGCGCACCGCCTACACGATCGTCGCCGACCTCGCCCAGGCGGGCTACGTGATCAAAGAACGAGACGGACGCCGAAACCGCTACCACATCCAAGAACATCTTCCACTGCCCACCACTGGCGGAGGCCAACCGACCATCGGCGAACTGTTGGGCCTTCTCAGCGACGCCGAACTCGGCCCTTCACCACGTTCGCCCGCCAAGGAGTGACAGGCCTCGGCCAGATCGGGTACATCGCTAAGCCTGGATCCACCGGTCTGATCGGTGTCTGACGGTTGGGATTGACATAGAAAATGCCTTCTGACCTGGGAGAATGA
>JARGFH010000050.1 GCA_029210695.1 Acidimicrobiia bacterium | reverse complement strand
CGCAGTGAATTACCTACACATCCACCGCGAGGACTTTTGCTGGCCACCAACGAGGACTTTCACATGGCCATGGACACTGTCCTGAGCCGACTACGACGACCGCCCCCGGTGGCAAGTTGTCCGCTGAGCGATAGTCGGAGGCGTGGAGCTGGAGCAGCGACTCGGGGAACTGCCGGCAAATCCCTGGGATCTTGGGTGCCTGCATCATCCCGGATGCGACGACGATGTTGGCGGCCGATACCGTATCGACCGTGCCGGCCGCGTCTTCGAACGTGACACGAAAACCGTCGCCGTCGGCATCGACCCCAGTAACAGAGACACCCTCCTTCACCGGGAGTGCGAACTTGCCCGCATAGTGCTCGAAGTATTCGATGAGTTCGTCGCGGTGAAAGAAGCCGTCGGGTTCGTCGCCGTCGTACGGGTCGCCGGGCAGACCATTCGCCCAGTTCGGTGTATTTACGGTGAAGGAATCCCAGCGCTGATTACGCCAGGTCTCGCCGACCCGTCCACGCTCGAAGATGACGAACTTCCTGCCGGCTGCTCGCAGGTAGTAGCCGATACCCAGACCGGCCTGTCCGCCGCCGATGACGACAACATCGAAATGGTTCAAGATGAGTGCCCCCTCTGCAATCAGACGGTTGACGGTAGCGCCGGCGGCCCGGTACCGGCGTGGATTGGCAGGTCCCGACCACGGCACAGCGAAACCCCGAGTGATGTCTCGCACCATGTTTAGGGCCGACCTATCGGCGGTGGTGGCACATCTCGTGGCAGTGCGTCCATCGGCCGTTCGGTCGAATCGTGTGCGAGTATTCGTCGGGATTGGAGCATGCATGGGTTCATGGGGTCCAGCCCTCTTCTCAGACGATCTCGCCTGCGACGCCCGGGACAGCTATCGGGAGATGATCGAAGACGGCGTGGAAGACGACGACGCCACCGCTCGCATGCTCGAACGGTTCGCGGGAACGCTCGACGATCCGGACGAGGGACCGGTGTTCTGGATAGCTTTGGCGTTCACCCAATCAAAGATAGGGCGGCTCAATACTGCGATTCGGGACCGGGCGTTGCAGGCCATCGACAATGGCGAAGGGTTGCACCTGTGGGAGGACGACGCCGGCCTGCTCACCAAACGGAAGGCGGCACTCCAGAAAGCTCGCGAGCAGCTGATCGGACCACAGCCGGATCGAAAGAAGCTGAGGCCCCCAAGCCGCCGTGTGACCGACCTGAAGCCGGGCGACGTGCTGGCCTATGAGGCCTCGAGCCGTTTTGCCCTCTTCAGAGTGGCGCGCCTGAACGACTCACGTGTGGCGGTGGCGCCCATCCTCGTCGCCCTGCACTACAACGGTGCCGACCTTCCCGAACCCGGCCGGCTTCGCCGCTTGCGGGATCGCCGGGCACCACAATTGCGCCCGACGAAGTCGGGGCGAGCACCGTGGTGGGCCGTTTCGTTCCATGTCATGACCATCAAGAAGGTGACCCACGCGGATGCCGGGTTCGTCAAGGTGGGACAAGTTCGCAGTAAGAAAGGTGACGGCGCACGGCGCCCCGGGACCTATGTGGACTGGACGGTCCTGTCCGGGCTGCTCGACGCCTGGCTGGCGGAAGACGGCCGGTAACCGGGCCTATTCTGAGAGCCAACCGGGGACAGTCGCCTCCGTCGACCCGTCCGCTGGTGCCGGCCACGGTGCCCTGGAGATGGGTCGGGCAGAATGGGAATCCATGGAGCGTGACCGATTCATCGACTCGCTGCGAGCGATTGCCGTTGTTGCCGTCGTTCTCGGTCATTGGTCGGCGACCTCGGTGGTCTGGGAAACGGGCCGGATCGCCGGGGAGAGCGCCCTCTCGACCGTGTCGGAACTCCACTACGTCACCTGGTTGCTCCAGGTGATGCCTTTGCTGTTCTTCGTCGGCGGCTTCTCGAACGCCCGGTCGCTCCGCCTCCACAAGGGCGATTACCTCTCCTACCTTCGGACCCGGTTGACACGGCTGCTCCAGCCTACGGTGGCGTTCATCGTGATCTGGCTGCTCCTGGGGCTGGCCGGCCAACTTCTCCCGTTGCCACAGCCCAATCTGCTGGAACGCGGAGCCGACATCGCAGCTCTCCCGTTCTGGTTCGTCGGGGTGTACGTGGTGGTAGTCGCCCTCGCTCCCGCCATGTACCGGCTCCACGAACGGTGGCGATGGCGGGTTCCGGCTGCGCTGGCCGTCGGCGCGGTTCTCGTGGATGTGGCCGTCCACGGGTTCGGCGTCGAAGCCGTGGGATTCGCCAACTATGCCTTCGTCTGGCTGATCCCACACCAGTTCGGGTTCTTCTACGCCGACGGCAGCCTCGACCCGATCCGTCCCGGCGTTCTGGCCGGAGCCGCAGGGGCCGGATTGGCCGGACTGGTGGTCCTGGCTGGCTGGGCCGGTTACCCGGTCAGCCTCATCATGGTGCCCGGCGAGGATCGATGGAACAGCGATCCACCCAGCCTGCCGTTGGTGGCGGTTGCCGTCTGGCTGGTCTCGCTGGCCCTTCTCGCCCGGCCCGCGTTCCAACGCTTGTGGAAGGAAGGAGGTTGGCTGCAACGGATCAATCGAGTGCCGCTCTCGATGTACTTGTGGCACATCAGCGTGCTTCCGGTGGCTGTTGGGTTCCTCTATCCACTCGGTTTTCCACGCGACCCGGTTGGCAGTGTCGGTTGGTGGTTGTGGCGACCCGTTTGGCTGGCGAGCCTCAGCGCATCGCTGACGCTCGTCCTGCTGGTAGTCCGGCGCTTCGAGGTGCACCCTCCACCCCGCCCCATGCCAATTGAGAGCGCCGCCCGCCGGATCGGCCCGGCGTCATTCGGCGTCGTTCTGGTTGCGGTCGCCTTGCTGGGATTCGGCGTGACCGGCTTCAACGGAATCACGGCGGACTACGGCGAGGGGCTTCTGGGGTTCACGCTGAATCCGCTCTTCAACACGGTTCATCTAGTCCTCGGATTGACCGTGCTGGCCGGCGTGTACCGATCCGGTCGTCTCACCTCCGTCGTACTGATTTCCGCGTTGATCCTCGGCTTGATCGGACTGATGGGCAGGGAAACGGGGATCGAGGTCCTGGCCACGAATGGGGCTACGGCAACTCTCGACCTGGTGCTCGGCGGCCTGGGAGCCCTGGCGGCTGCCTTGGCGACACGATCCCCTGTTGCGATGACTCGGAACTCAACGTGAAGCCGCCATGCCACGAGCCCACTCGAGCCGGCCGTGCCAGACTGAGCCGATGAACACACGGAGCGTATTGATCATCGGAGCGAGTCGCGGCATCGGTCTGGGCCTGGCCCGCAGGTACCTGGCCGATGGATGGACGGTGCATGCCACCACCCGCACCCCGGAAGCGCCCGGCGAGCTGGGCGGACTGACCGGTGACCTTCACTTGCACGCATTCGACGTCCTGGCAGTACCCACCGAACTCGTAGCCGCCGTCGGCGATCTCGACGTGCTCATTCACAACGCAGGAGTCGGAAGGGGGACACCTCGCGACGTGATGATGGCCGTCAACGCCGAGGCTCCGATCCGGGTGGTGCAGGCGTTTCTCGATGGCGGAGTGCTGAAGCCGGGCGGCAAGGTGGCGATCATGACGTCACAGGTGGGGGCCCGCCGGGGACGCACCGAGAGCCTCGGAGACTACGGGGACTCTAAGGCCGCGCTCAACGATGAGTTCCGAAAGCGCGCAGACGACTGGGGCGCACTCGGCATCCTCGCCGTAGTGGTCCATCCAGGGTGGGTGCGTACGGATATGGGCGGCGACTCGGCCCCACTCTCGATAGAGGAGAGCGCCGAGGGAATCGCCGCACTGATCGCGGCAATGGGGCCGGATCACCACGGACGGTTCTGGACCTGGGACGCCCGCCAGCACGAGTGGTAATCCATCCTTCTTGCGTCAGAAATGTCGCCAAAAGCACGCGAAACTGACGCAAGAACGGGGTTTCAGCTCGGGGGTAGCGACAACCGGCCCAGGAACAGATGAACGAGGGGGCCGATTCCGAACGCAAAGGCGACCGTTCCTGCCCCGACCGTCCCTCCCAACAGCCATCCGACGACGAGGATCCCCAGCTCGATGACCGCCCGTACCAGGCCGATCGGGCGCCCGGTGCGTCGACTGAGACCGGTCATCAGCCCATCGCGGGGACCGGGGCCGAGGTGGACTCCGATGTAATAGCCGGAGCCAATGGCGACCAGCACCAGGCCGACGAGCATCGCAGTCCAGCGCTGAGCCGGGCCGGTGAGCTGTTCGGGCAACAACCACAATGTGGCATCGATGACGATCCCGATGAAGATCACATTCGCCAGCGTGCCGACGCCGAACCTCTCACCGATCGGAAACCAGGCGACGAGCACCACCAGGCCGATCAAGATGCCGACGGTGCCGATCGGAATACCGGTGCGGCGAGAAATGCCCTGATGGAGGACCTCCCAGGGGGCCAAACCGAGGTCGGCAACCACCATGAACGCCAAGCCCAGACCGAAGAGGAACAGACCGAGCATGAGCCGCGGTAGGCGGCGCTTCAGTTCGAGGCGCGAGGGAAGAGTGAGCACGACCGGAGTTTGGGCGCAGCTTGGACCTATGGCAACTCGCCTGGCAGGCAGTCAACCACCTGGTCCGGCGTCGGTATCTTCCGCGAGCGGTTCCGGGGTCGGCGCGAACGGCGCCGCCGCGCGGGCGACTCCGATATCCTTGAGAGACGATGCAGGCAAAGCTGGTCGGGAACCTCGTCGATCCGCCGCGGCGGGTCGATATCGACGGCGTAGAACCCCTCATCGCTCTGCGGAGCTGGCTGATCGTCCCGGAGCGGTTGCCGCGCGATCGGTCCCGGCCGATGCTCACCGGGTTGTTCGGGTTTCCCTGGAAGACCCGCAGCCTGGAGGCCCGGTGCACTGCCGCCGGCCACCTGAACAACAACTTCACGCTGCCTCCCAGAATCGAGCGACACCACCCCACGGTCCCCGAACCGGAGTGCACTTGCGGCATCTACGCCGTGCGCGCCGAGTCATTGGACCGGATACCACTCAGCACTCCCGTTGGAGTACCGGTCGCCACCGGCTTTGTTGAGCTCTCCGGCCGGGTGGTGGCCGGTGGGACTACCCTTCGCGCCCAGCGGGCCACCATCATCGGACCGCTCGCCATCTCCGCAGGCCGCTCGCCGATCATTCCCCACCTGCTCCGTCGTTCGGTTCACCCTCAGCGAGTCATCACTATCAATCCCGCCTACCAGGTCCGCTGGACGGCCCGGCCGCCCGGACATCAATGGCTCGAGTGGATGAGGCACACCGCACATGCCCTCCGGAACCGCTACGAGGTTGAGGTGCTCGCTGAGCAGGCGTGACCGTGGCCGGCCTCCTTTGGCTTCGCCTGTGCTGCTCTGTCCCAGGGCTCCCGCCGGGTCGATGACCCGGCAGGCCCACCAGGCCGCCTCAACCTCGAAGACCACCGTATGAGCACGTTGCCCGGTGCCGTCGGCGACTGTGAGCGGTTCGTCGATGGCCTGCTTGACCAGCCGGTCAACACCCTCACCAGCTTGGCGTTCGTCCTCGCCGGGATGGTTGTCTTCATGAGGCTTTGGAGACGAAGGGACTCCATGCGTGGCACCGGCGTGCTGGCGGGAATGATGATCCTGACGGGCGTCGGCAGTGCAGCCTTCCACGCTTGGGGCGGTCCGATGGCTACCTGGCTCCACGACGCCTCACTCGCTGCGCTTCTCGTCGTGATCGTCGCCATCGAGGTGTCACGGAGGATCCGCCGGGAGTCGTTCCGCACACCGTGGTCGGCCGTTGGAGCGGCGTCGGTCCTTGTTGCTCTCTGGCCGGTGGCGGGCGCCGTGCTGGCTATGGCCCTGGCGCTGGCCGCGGCCACCCTCGCCTCCGCACCCCCACACTGGTCCTGCCCGTCCTCGCCGGCCGCGGCCCAACCCGGCCGGGTCCGGCGGCTCATTCTCCCGGCCGGCCTGCTCTGGATCGGTGCCGTCGTCTTTCTGAGTAGCCGAACCGGCGGACCACTCTGCCGTCCGGATTCACTGATTCAGGGCCACGGCCTGTGGCACATCCTCGCCGCGCTGGGTCTGTGGCTGTACGCCGCCCGACTCGGTTCCGAGCCGGCCTCCCCATCGGGACTCACAGATCTCTGAGCACTCTGCGCATCGTTTTCCCCGTAGTCGTCCGGGGCAATTCATCGATGAAGACCACCCGGCGCGGCACCTCGTGGGCGGCCAGCCGGGTCCGCACATGCGCTTGGAGTTCGGCAATGAGTTCCTCCGATTGGCGATAACCGTCCTTGAGCACCACGAAGGCTTTCACGATCTGGCCGCGGATTTCGTCAGGGACCCCGATTACGGCACAGTTGGCGATGCCAGAACAAGCTGAAGTGGGTCAGAATTACTCGGAGGCGATTGCTTCGAGGATCCGCATACAGCTGGCCTTGCGAGCCCGGACCTATGGCAGCCAGCATGCCCGCGAAAGCAGCCACGAGCAGCCAAACCGCCGGCTGGCTTCCGAGGAGAGCGAAGGTGCCAAGGCCGTCTTCGGCCAGGGAGGCAACCGTTGCCCATCCGAGCACCACTCCGACCCCGATACCGAGCAAGGATTGAGTCCCGTCTCATACGCCCGGATGACGATGGATAATGTATCCGGACACGAGGAGGGGTCGATGAGCGCAGTATCAATGACCAGAGATGAGCGCGAGGAGTTCCTGGCGGGACTTCACGTCGGCGTCATCGCGATTGGCCGAACGGGCCTTCCCCCGCTCACGGTGCCTATCTGGTACGACTACCAACCGGGCGGCGAGGTCATCATTCTCACCTCGTCGAAGTCGACGAAGGGCCTCCTCCTCAAGGAGGCCGGAAACTTCAGCCTGTGCGCACAAACTGAAGAGCCCCCCTACCGATACGTGACGGTCGAGGGAACGGTCACAGGCGCACGTCCGGCCGACCGCGAATCTGACACAAGGCCCATGGCTCGACGGTACCTCGGCATCAAGGGTGGGGACGCATACACCGATTCAACCCCGCATAGCCCCGACGAAACGGTGTATTCGATGCGACCGGAGCGCTGGTACACGGTCGACTACTCAAAGCTCTACTAGACACTCTCCAAGTCCGTTTTCGCGCGGGGATCCTCCCCTATGAGGTGGGAACCCCGCGCGAAAACGAGAAGAGACTGCTGCGGACCGCCGTATCAGGCATACTCAGGGGCGTGGACGCCACGATTCTGCTTGTTGAGGACGACCCGTCGATCCGGGAGATCACCAAACTCGGGCTCACCGATGCGGGCTTCAGCGTTCACACCGCAGTCGACGGTGATGAAGCGCTCGCCCGGTTCCGTCACGATCAGCCGGATCTGGTGGTGCTGGATGTCATGCTGCCCAAACGCGATGGCCTGGAGGTGTGCCGGACGATTCGGGCTGAGTCCTCGGTTCCGGTGGTGATGCTGACGGCCCGCAGCGACGCCATCGATGTCGTCGTCGGGCTCGAATCGGGCGCGGACGACTACGTAACAAAGCCGTTCGAAATGCCGATCCTCGTTGCGCGCATCCGGGCGGCCCTCCGCAGGGCGCAACTCACGGATCCGGCGGAAAGCCTCACCCTCGGCCCTTTGCACATCGATGTGCTGGGACACCGGGTCACCGTGGACGATGAAGAGATCGGCCTCACTCCCACCGAATTTAGGCTGCTACTCGAATTGGTGCGCCGCCCCGGTCAGGTGTTCACCCGGGAGATGCTGCTCGACCGGGTGTGGGGATACTCCTACCTCGGCGACTCGCGTCTGGTCGATGTTGCCATCCAACGCCTGCGAGCGAAGATCGAACCGGGCCCTGAGTCCCGGGTGCTGATCGAGACAGTGCGGGGTGTCGGCTACCGGGCGAGTCGCTGAGATGTTCCGCAGCTTTCGGGCCCGGTTGATTGCCACGGTGATCGCCCTCATCGCCGTGACGGCGGGATTCGTCGCAGTAGCGTCATACGTCCTCGTGCGCACCTCGCTCCGTGCCCAGCTCGTCGATGACGCCGTTGCCAGGGCAGAATTCAATATCACCGTTCTGGCCACCGGGGACCAGCTTCCCGCCAACGCCGGACGTGCAGCATTCGAGGAGAGCGGCCTCGTCGATCGTTTCCTGCTGCGCGGCAGCGGTGGCGTGATCGTCGACTTCCCCAACGGCGAAGTATTTGCCTCGTCGCTCGGCCTCCTGGCCGCCGATGATCTTCTCTCCACCGAACTGCGCGGCATCGTTGCACGAGGCGCGTTCGGCTATGAGTTCCTGACGGTGGATGAAAATCCAACGCTGGTCGTCGGCGGCAGCCGGCCACCGTCCGGTCCCGACTTCTTCTTCTTCTTCTCGGCCGCCGAGGTTGATAATGCCCTGGCGCAGCTGGCCAGGGTCCTGGCATTGGCCGGTGCGGGGATTCTGGTCCTCGGGGCTCTGGGCGCCGGGTTGATTGCCCGGCGCGTCCTCCGACCGGTGGCGATCGCCGGCCAAGCCGCCGGTTTGATGGCGGAGGGTGACCTGACCGTCCGGCTCCCGGCCGAAACCCACGACGAGCTCGGCCGCCTGGCCGTCGCCTTCAACCAGATGGCTGCTTCGCTCGAGGATCAGATCAGTGCGCTCGTTCGCGCCCACGATCGCGAGCGTCGGTTCGTGGCGGATGTCTCCCACGAGCTCCGAACCCCACTGACCGCGCTCGTCAACGAAGCTGCCATGTTGGAGAGCCGACTCGACGACCTGCCGGACACCGACAGGCGGGTGGGAGCAATGCTGGTGGGCGATGTCGCCCGGCTTCGCACTCTGGTGGAGGACCTCCTCGAAGTGTCCCGCCTCGATTCGGCCCCATCTGCACCCGATACGGCCGACGTCGATCTGCCGCGGTTCCTGGATGCGGTGATCGAGGACCGGCATCCGGCTGCCGAGCTGGTGATTACCGGTTCGATCGGGCCGATCCGCTCCGACCGGCGCTCCCTGGAGCGCATCGTCGGAAATCTGCTCGACAATGCCCGCAGTCATGCTCCGGATGCTCCCGTCACCGTCAGGGCCGGCGTCGAAGGGGGTGAGCTCATGATCGAAGTCGCCGACGAAGGCCCCGGAGTGGATGCTGGCGATATGCCGCATCTGTTCGATCGGTTCTTCAAGACGGATTCGGCTCGCCGGGGTGGATCCGGGCTTGGCCTCGCCATCGCCCGCCAGCATGCCGAGCGGCTGGGCGGAGACCTGACGGTACGGGCCGGACGCCGGCAGGGACTGGTATTCGCGGTGCGCCTGCCTGTGACCGAATCGTTACACCCCGGTGACGGTGCCGAGAAATCGACCGTGCAACCTGAGGACGAGCAAGAGCAACACAGCAGGAGCACACCATGAAGCGCATCATCGTCACCATCAGCGTGCTGGCACTGATCGCCGCCGGCTGCGGGGCCGGAAACATCGGCGATGCCGGCTCGGTCCCTTTCGTTCCCTCCGATACGACGGTGCCCGGCACCGTTCCGACCACCCAGCCGCCCTCCGATGAGCCGGGCGAGCCTTCCGATCAGCTTTTTGTTGAGTTGTTCTTCATCAAAGAAGGCCTCTCGGCCAAGTCGGTGATTCGTGCCGTTGAAACGCCGGACGTCGCTGCCAATGCGATCCGTGCGTTGATAGAAGGACCGACACCGGCCGAACAGGACACAGAGCTGTCGACCGCCGTTCCCGCCGACACGCTCCTCCTCGGTCTCACGATCGAAGACGGACTGGCGACGATCGACCTTTCCCGCGAGTTCGAGGTCGGCGGTGGTTCGTTCAACATCCTCAGCAGACTCGCCCAGGTTGTCTATACGCTCACCCAGTTCGAAACCATCGGCAGGGTGAACTTCCGGCTCGATGGAGAACCGGTAACCGTGTTCTCCGGCGAGGGCGTGTTGCTCGAGAGTCCGGTTGGTCGTCACGACTACGCCACGATCCTCCCGATCGAGCCGGGGCCCGACACCACCGCCGCCGCACCCTGGACACAGAACGACCTGCCGGACACCACCGGTGTTCCGGCCTCCAAGCTGGGCCGCGTCACCCTCGTCGCGGCAGATGACGTGCTGAACGTCCGTCAGGATCCGACCGTGGCGGCACCAATTGTCGGAATGCTGCTGCCGGGTGTTGTCGTCGAACGGACCGGGCCCGAGGAGATCAGCGGATCATCCGTGTGGGCGCAGATCGAAACGCCGGTCGGTGGGTTCTGGGTCAACGATCGGTACCTGGCCGCAGTCGTGACCGCCGCCGATTTCGAAGACGATGTGAGGGTCCCGCAGCTGTTGGACGAGTTCGCCCGGATCATCGCCGCAGACGGCGATCTTCGGGCCGTGACGTCTAGCCGCGGGCTCTACGTCGCATACAACGCGGCACCCATCCGATTCCCCTCGGACGAACTCGGGTCGATCCTCACGTCCACCACGACGTACAAGTGGCCGTCCAACGCACTTTCGCAGGACGACCCCGAGTTCCAGCAGATCCCCGGCCGTACCTTCGCCGAGGCAGTAGCCGACAGTTTCCTGTCCGCCTACGACGACCCGGACACCATCACGACGGTGAACGACCCGATCGAGGCAGGCAACAGCCGGCTGCCCGACTTCGCCATCCCACTGGAGTTCGCATCGTTCAACTACATCGGGGTGCACGACTCCGGCGACAACCCCGACTACGGCGGACTCGACTGGACCACCTGGTACGTGTCGATCGACTATGAGAACGGTTCTCCCGTCATCGTGGGGCTGACCGTCGACATGTGGTCACCGTAGAACCCGACCCGGCTCACCAGCGGGCGTGGTGCTCCTCGGCCCAGCCGACGAGATCACGAATTCGGAGCTCTTCGCCGCCGTCGATCACGACGGTCCCCGCGTAGCGTCCGAACATCTGGTGTACACCCGACCTGATGATGAGCAGGTTGGTGTGTGCGAACCGATCGAGAAACGGCGTGAATTCGAGATCAACGCGATCGGAGCGCATCCGCCACGGCCGCATGAAGTTCCGATCATCGTATGCGAAGTCGACTCCCTCCAGCTTGTGGGTCCGACCGTCCAGCAGCACGGTGTTCTCCGTTGCGGCGGAGGTATCCCCGAACCCATAGCCCATGTTCAATCCGATGCGGCGGCCATCGTCGAGGAACCCTGAGGCGCTGGCCCACACCCAGAACGAGTCGTAGTCCCACACTCCTCTCCCCCAGTCGAGGTTGCCGGAGCTGGTGTCTGGTTCAATCGGGTACGCCGTATTGCCGACGGTTAGCGCCCCCTTGACCGGCATGCAGTTGATCTTCCGGTTGTAGTAGAAACGCCGCTCGCCGATCGGTATGGCCACCACGGTCGATTCCGGGGGCTGCTGATAGTACAAGTCGGCGACGAGCCGCTCTCCACCGAACCCCGACCAGTCGACGTGCACGGCCCGGGTATCCCCGTCGGTAGCGAACTCGAGTTTCGCCTTCTTTCCGCGATAGCTGCTCGTTCCCTGATCGCTGTTGCGGGCGAGTTCGACACCCCGCCCCAGAGGAATTGTGATGGTTGCCTCGCGAAACGTGGCAGCTGCGAAGTCGACGAGATAGATGAAGATCTGTCCGGCATACCCGAGGTGGGCGATGGTGGCCGAGAAGTATCCACCAGGAAAGGTAACGCCGTAATAGTCCCAGCGTTTGATCCGGAGTCGCTGCAACGGGCGCAACCGGTAGACCCGGGACTGCTCGAGGTTGCAGTCGAGGAGCGGCTGCCTGGCCCATCCGACCTGACTCAGACGCCCGTCGTCGGCGAGAAGCGGCGAGGCTTTGGTGATTTCTTGTTGCACCGGTCGATCCGTCGTCAGACTATTGCTTCCAAGCTACCCGTCGACATATTCGGGAGGGACCCAACTCGACGAAGTAGCGTTGGCAATTCACTCAGCAAGGGAAGTCACCGATGCCGCCAGTTGTCGTTTTCGATGTGAATGAAACCCTGCTCGATCTCTCTGTACTCGACGCCCCCCTGCAGCGGATCCTCGGTGAAGGCCCGGTGCGCCGCGAGTGGTTCGCGCAGTTGATCCAGCTAGCGCTCGTCGTCACACTCACCGACTCCTACCTGAACTTCAAAGTGCTGGCGGGTGAAGCTTTGGACCTCGTCGCCGGCCGGCGCGGCGTCGTTCTCGATGACGAGGCCCGCTCGTCTGTAGTGGGACAAATCACTCACCTCCCTGCCCATCCGGAGGTCCCGGCCGCCCTCGATCTGCTGCGAACCGGCGGAGTCCGGTTGGTGGCGCTCACCAACTCACCTCCGGCGACGGCCGAGGCGCAACTGACCAACGCCGGGCTGATCGACCGTTTTGAACGGGTCATGTCGGTGGATCCAACCAGACGCTTCAAACCGCACCCGGCTCCCTACGAGATGGCGGCTGACGAACTCGGTATCGGCCCGACCCGGTTGTGGATGGTTGCGGCCCACGACTGGGACATCGCCGGGGCGATGCGCGTCGGGTACAAGGGAGCGTTCGTCGACCGACCCGGTCAGGATTTCGCCTCGGCATACCCGGCGCCTGATCTGGTTGGCGCCGACGTGGCCGAAGTGGCCCAGAGCCTGCTCACCCAAGACTGACCAGGACAAAACCCGTTTTCGCGCGGGGATCTCCCCCTATGAGGTGGGAATCCCGCGCGAAAACGGAGGGGAACCGTGAGCGTCGCCACCGACGGGGCGCGGACGCCGGTGGCCCGGCACCGACTCGAGTGTCCGGATCACTTCTCGCAGATCGCGCAGGTTTGCGGCGGGGAGGAAGTCGTCGACGAACGGCAGGGCGGCCTGCATGCCACGTGTTTCCGGGGCGAATCCGGGCCGGCCGGCGAGTGGGTTGAGCCAGATCACCCGGTGCACACTCCGGCTGAAGATGCCCATCTGCTTCCGCAGCACGTCCGGGTCACCCCGGTCCCAGCCGTCCGAAATGATCAACGCAATCGGCCCGCCCCGCACCACCCGGCGGCTCCACTCCCGATTGAAGGTTTCGAGCGACTCCCCGATCCTCGTTCCACCCGACCAGTCGTTCACAGCCGCCGAGATCTGTGACAGGGCAATGCGCGGATCGCGGTGCCGAACTTGTCGGGTTATCCGGGTCAGATGAGTGGCGAAAACGAACGCCTCCAGACGGCCCAGCTTCCCACGGGCGGCGTGGATGAAATAGAGGAGCATCTCGACGTAGCGCTCCATCGAGCCGGACACGTCCGCAACTACCAGCAATGGACGGCGGCGAGGGCGGGGCGCGACGAAGGCGAGCGGCAGAAGATCGGCCTTGCTCCCTACGAGGTTCCGAAGGGTGCGCCGCAGATCGGGCCTGTATCCAGACCGGGCCGGCTCCCACCGTCGTCCCAGCGTCTCGGCGGGCTGCCAGATCATGCGGGCCATGATCCGCCGGACCTCTTCCTGCTCCTCCGGGGTCAGCTCGGTGAAATCCTTGCCGGCGAGCCGTTCCGAGTAGGAACCGCCCATCTGCTCTGCCACCTCCTTCGGCTCCGCCGCGTCATCGTCACTCGCTTCAGCTGAGGTCGGGGCGATCACCCGCAGGGTCGGGTTTCGGCGCCAGGTCTGGAACTCGATCGTGTCTAGTTTCGGGGCTCGTGGAGAGCGGCCCGATCCGAAGAACAGCTCCCACGCTTCATTGAAGACCAACTGATGGTCCGGGCGGGTGATCGTGACGGCCCGCAGGGCATGAAAGGCGTCCTCCGGGTTGTCGAGTCCGACGATCAGGGCCGCTCGGAGGAGATCGGCGGCCGTCTCGGACGTGACGGGCAAGCCTCGGGTACGGAGGTACCGGGCGAAGTGAACGAGGTTATCGGTGAACGGCTCGGTGGGGGGCGAGGCGTTCATCCGGCCGTGAGCAACCTCTCGACGCCCGTCGTCCGCACCCGTTCGATGTCCTCCTGGTACTTGAGAATGACACCCAGCGTGGAGTCGGCGACTTCTGGAGAAAGACGGGCCGACCCGAGCACGGCGAGTGATGCCGCCCAGTCGAGCGTCTCCGCAACCCCGGGCGGTTTGAACAGGTCCATGGTGCGGAGCCGTTCCATCGCCCGGGCCAACTCAGCGGCCAGTTCCGCGCTGATACCCGGGATCTTGCGATGGACGATCGCAGTCTCGCGCTCGAAGGTCGGGTAGTCGATCCAGTGGTAGATGCACCGGCGTTTGAGAGCGTCGTGAATCTCCCGTGTCCGGTTAGAGGTCACCACGACCACCGGCGCCGTTGCAGCCCGGATGGTGCCGATCTCAGGAATGGTCACCTGGAAGTCGGAGAGGAACTCGAGCAGATAGGCCTCGAACTCCTCATCGGCCCGATCGAGCTCGTCGATCAGCAGCACCGGTCGCCTGCCCGTGGCGGCCGCTTCGACTGCCTGCAAGAGTGGTCTCGCCACCAGGTATTCCCGGCTCATGATGTCGGCTACGTCCGCCTTGGCCCCCTCCCCCTTTACCTCGAGCAAACGGATGGCCAGCATCTGGCGGGCATAATCCCACTCGTAAAGGGCATGGTTGGCATCCAGACCTTCGTAGCACTGGAGGCGGATGAGGGGTTCATCGAGCACGGCGGCCAGGACCTTGGCGACCTCTGTCTTGCCGACGCCCGCTTCGCCTTCGAGGAACAGCGGACGTCCAAGCTCCAGCGCGAGGTGCACCGTCACCGCCAGGCTGCGATCGGCGATGTAGTCACGAGAAGTAAATGCCTCGCTGACCTGATCGACTGATGAAGGGATCACGGTTCGGAGCGTACCCGGAGTGGGAGGGGGCGTGCCGACCCACTCCGGGTATGTCGACTCAACCGGCGGTACGCTCGGCTGCGGCTGCCAGTGCTCGTCGGGCCAGGACGCCGGCCAGGTGGACCCGATACTCCCCGGAGGCGTAGAGGTCTCCGATCGGGTTGCCGAGTGCCCCGGCTACCGCGCCGGCGGCTGATGCGAACACCTCGGGTGACGGTGCCTGACCGGTCAAGGCGGACACGTCGACGGCAACAGGCTTGCCCGCCACTCCCCCGACGGCGAGACGCGCACCGGTGATCGAACCGCCCTCCATCATCACGATGGCGGCAATACCAACCACGGCATAGCTCGAAGCGGGATGACGGTGCTTGAGGTAGACACCGCCGGTTCCGGCCGGCAAGGACGGGATGGTAACCGACGTGATCAGCTCACCGAGCTCGAGAGCCGTAGTGAAGATGTCGACGAAGAAGTCACCAATCGCGACCTGTCTGGTACCGGCCACTGAAGCCGTGTTGACCGTCGCCCCCAACGCCAGCAGCGTCGTGGGATAGTCGGCGGCCGGGTCGGCGTGGGCAATGCTGCCCCCCATCGTGCCGCGCGCTCGCACCTGCGCATCGCCGATGTGGGCGGCCGTCTCGGCGAGAATCCGGCAATGAGTGGCGACCACCGTCGAGGCGGCCACCACTTCATGGGTGGCGAGCGCGCCGATGGTCAGGCCGCCGCCGTTCTGCTCGATGGCATCCAGACCGGGGATCCGGCTGATGTCGACCAGTGTTGCCGGGTTGCTGACCCGCAACTTCATCGCCGGAAGGAGACTGTGGCCGCCCGCCAGGGGGCGAGCGCCCTCTGCGCCGAGGAGACTGAACGCCTCGTCCAGGGTGACCGGTCGCTGATAGTCAAAAGGTGCGGGATGCATCAGAGACCTCCCTCCGCGTCGCGTATTGCCCGCCAGACCCGCTCCGGGGTCATCGGCATGTCGACCTTGTTCACACCCAGCGGGAGGAGCGCATCGATCACGGCGTTGTAGACGGTCGGCGTCGAGCCGATCGTTCCCGTTTCCCCGACACCTTTCACTCCGAGCGGGTTGACCGGCGTCGGCGTTTCGGTCTTACCGAGTTCAAACGGCGGGAAGAAACTGGCCTTGGGAATGGCGTAGTCCATTAGGGAGCCGGTGACGAGATTCCCGTCCTCGTCGTAACCTGCCCCCTCCCACAGGACTTGCGCCACGCCCTGAACGATCCCTCCATGGATCTGGCCTTCGACGATCATCGGGTTGATAATCGGTCCGCAGTCGTCGACCGCCGCGTACCGCTGCAGTTCGATCTCCCCGGTCTCCGGATCGACCTCCACCACCGCGATGTGCGTCCCGAACGGGTAGACGAAGTTCGACGGATTGAAGAACGCTGAAGCCTCGAGCCCCGGCTCAACCCCTTCCGGCATGTCCCAGGCCGTGTTGGCCGCCAGTGCGATGTCCTGAATGGTCATCGACTTGTCCCGCGACCCCTTGACCGAGAACTTGCCATCTGCGAATTCGATGTCCTCCGTCGACGCTTCGAGAAGATGGGCCGCGATCTTGACTCCCTTCTCCTTGATCTTCGTGATCGCACCCATGATGGCTCCGCTGGCTACCGGCGTCGTGCGGCTGCCGTACGTTCCCCAGCCCATCGGCGTTTGGTCGGTATCGCCGTACACGATGACAACGTCGCCGACCGGCAACCCGAGCTGGTCGGCCACGATCTGAGCGAAAGTGGTTTCTTCTCCCTGGCCGTGCGGGTTGACGCCGATCATCACGTTGACCTTGCCGGACGGGTGGAACCGGACGATAGCGCTCTCCCATAACCCGCCGCCGAAGCCGACCGCACCGGCTACCTCGGAGGGGCCGAGCCCGCAGATCTCGGTGTACGTGACAATGCCGATGCCGATGTATCTGCCCTCCTTGCGCAGTTGCGCCTGCTGAGCCCGCAGGGCCGGGTAGTCGACCATCTGCATGGCCTGGTCGAGGGCCGGTTCGTAGTTACCGGTGTCGTAGACGAGGCCGGTGATCACCTCGTGTCCCTCGGTGAACGGGGGAATGAGGTTCTTGCGCCGCAACTCGGCCGGGTCCATCCCGATCTCATGGGCAACGAGATCCATCAGCCGCTCGACCATCAGCGTCGCCTCCGGGCGGCCGGCGCCACGATAGGCATCGACCGGGGTCGTGTTCGTGAACACGCCGTAGACGTCCTCGTGGACGGCAGGAAGCGTGTAGGCACCGGACAGCATCAGCCCGTGCAGGATGGTTGGAACGCCCGTTGAGGCTGTCGACAGGTAGGCACCCAGGTTCGCCCACACTTTGGCTCTGAGGCCGAGGAGCTTGCCATCGGCGGTGGCTGCCATCTCCACTTCCTGGTAGTGGTCCCGTCCGTGGCTGGTCGCCTGGAAGTTCTCACTGCGGCTCTCGTGCCATTTGACAGGGAGGCCCGTCTGCTGGGAAGCGAAGATCACCATCGAATCTTCCGGATAGTGCGGGATCTTGGAACCAAACCCGCCTCCGACGTCGGGGGCGATCACCCGGATCTTGTGTTCGGGTATGCCGGTATCGAGCGACAACAGGAAGCGGACGATGTGCGGATTCTGGCTCGTGACCCACAGCGTCAGCTCTTCCATCGCCACGTCCCAGCGTGCCAGCGAGGCCCGTGGCTCCATCGCCATTGGGATCAGACGCTGGTTGATGATCGTGTCGGTGACCACCACATCGGCCCCGGCAAACGCAGCATCGATGTCGCCACCGGCCACCGTCCAGTGGAAACAGACATTGTTGTCAACGTCGTCGTGGAGTTTCGGCGCTCCGTCGGCGGTGGCGGCGTGCCCGTCGGTGACGGCCTCGAGGACGTCGTAGTCGACATCGACCGCAAAGGTGGCATCCCGGGCCTGCCGCTCCGTTTCGGCCACGACCATGGCGACTGCGTCACCGACGTAGCGGACCGTGTCGACGGCGATAGGCGGATGTTCGGGCGTCTTCGTGTCCGAGTCGGGCACCACCCAGGCACAGGGGATCCCTCCGAACCCAGCGTCCCGCATCTGTTGACCGGTATAGACGCCGATCACGCCGGGCATGCCGAGCGCCTCAGCGACATCGATGGCCAGGATCCGGGCATGGGCGTATGGTGACCTGACAACCGCCATGTGCACCATGCCTGGTTGAGTGAAGTTGTTGGTGTAGCGGCCGTTGCCGGTGATGAGGCGCGCATCCTCGACCCGCTTCAGCGAAGCACCAAATGGTCGATCGGTCATGATTGCCTCCTCGCCGCCAGTTCCTCAGCTTCGAGCAACGTCCGGTGGTGTGGCTTGGCCTCATCGCCTTCGAGCGGCGCATGAGACTCCACCTCGCGGGCGTAGTGCCGGATCGAGCGAACGATGTTCTCGTAGCCCGTGCAGCGGCACAGGTTGCCCTCGAGCCGTTCCCGAATCCCACGATCGGACAGGTCTCCGCCGTCCTCGACGAGTTTCACGGCGGCCATGATCATGCCGGAGGTGCAGAAGCCGCACTGGAGACCGTGCATCTCGCGGAAGGCAGCCTGCATCGGGTGGAGCCCATCGTTGCCGGACAGGCCCTCGATGGTGGTGACCGACGAACCATCGGCCTGCACGGCCAGGATGGTGCAGGACTTGACCGGCTGGCCATCGAGGTGGACGGTACAAGCCCCACATTGGCTGGTATCGCAGCCGATGTTGGTGCCGCTCAGGGCCAGGTCATCGCGGAGGTAGTCCACGAGCAGCGTGCGCGGCTCAACCTCGGTTTCTCTGGTCGTTCCATTGACGGTGATTGTGACTCTCAAGACGGTCCCTCCTCATGTCGAATTGGTCGGGTCAGACAGGGATCAGGGAGGGGCGCGTTTCGAGCCGACCACATGTACCGACCGAAGTGACCGGCCGCCGAGGCGGCCAATGTGTGTGCCGAACACGCGTGTCTGCGGTTCCATGCGCCACCTCGAGAAGTTGACTGGTACTGACCCTACACAGGCACCGAGGCCGCATGACCGGTAGATTGCGATCTAATTGTCGAGCCAGTCGGGATGCCGGTGTTCCGCGAAGGGGATCCACCGTGAGCGAGCTGTCGCAGATTCTGTCGGCGGTCAGAGGGGCGCCCGACCCATCATGGGCGCTGGTAACGGTCGTCGGCGTCTCCGGTTCGACCTACCGTCTCCCGGGGGCGAAGCAACTCCTGCGCGCCGACGGGACCTCGGTTGGAACCGTCAGCGGCGGCTGTCTCGATGCCGATCTCGTGCGCATCGTCGGTGAGGTGATCGAATCCCAACGGGCACGTTTCGTCACCTACGATCTCAGTGCCGACGACGACGAAGTCTGGGGGTTCGGGTTGGGATGCAACGGGGTCACGGAGGTGCTGGTGGAGCCGGCCGCTTCTGCAACGTCGCTCATAGAGGAACTGGCGGCCACCCGGGAGGCGAGCCATGGATTGGCAGCGGTCACCGTCGTCGACGGCCCGGGGATCGGCTCCCGGCTCTTCGTCCGGGCCGGCGGCCAGACTTCGGGCAGCCTCGGCGACGAAGACCACGACCGGGCCGCCCGGGAGTCTGGGCGGGCAGCACTCGCGGCCGGCCGCCACTCCGAGCTGGTGACCGATAGCTTGCGCGCGTTCATCGAGGTGCAGGTTCCTGCTCCCCAGCTGATCGTGTGCGGCGCCGGGCACGACGCCATACCGCTGGTGCGCTACGGATCCGAACTGGGCTGGCGAGTCACGGTGGTCGATGACCGCGGTGCATATCTCACACACAACAGGTTCCCTCAGGCGACCGCGCTGATTGCCGGCCGTGCCGAAGATCTCCCGGATCTCGTCGTGCTGGACGGTCGCACCGACGCCATCGTGATGACCCACAACTACCTGCGGGACGTCGAGTTCCTGCGCCGTCTCATCGCATCGCCCGTTCGTTACATCGGAATGCTCGGACCGCGGGCGCGCACCGACCGCATCATCACGGACCTTCAGCGGGACGGCGTGGTGATGCCGTCTGCCGAGCCGGCCAGGCTGTACGCACCGGCCGGACTCGACATCGGTGCAGAAGGCCCGGAGCAGGTCGCCTGGGCGATTCTGGCCGAGATGCAGGCAGTGGCACGAGGACGCTCAGGCAGTCCGCTGCGAGATCGCCGGGCCGGCATCCACGAGGGCCTAAAGGAGGGAACCCCATGAAGTTCGCGCAAGAGTTCCAGGTCGGTAGGCCGCTGCCGGAGGTCTGGGCGCTGTTTCAGGATGTTCCCGCGGTCGCACAGTGCATGCCGGGCGCGGAGCTCACCGCGGACAAGGGCGGCGGGGTCTTCGCCGGCCTGGTGTCGGTGAAGCTGGGGCCACTGAACCCGACCTTTGAGGGCGAAGCGACTGCTATCTACGACGACGCTGCGAAGGAAATCCAATTGACTGGTTCCGGGGTCGACCGAACGGGCGGAAGCCGTGGCCGCGTCAATGTTGAGGTCGGGCTGCGCGACGTCGAATCTGCGACGGTCGTTGCCGTCGACGCCAACATCACCCTCTCGGGAGCGGCGTCCCGATTCGGTAGGACCGGCCTAATGGAGGAGATGGCCAACCGGCTCATCAATGAATTCGTCGCATGCCTCGAGGCGAAGCTGGCAGCCGGCACAGAAGCCGAGGCTGCCTCGGTTCAGGCCAGGGAGGTGCGAGGACTCTCGTTATTCCTCTCCAGCATCGCCGGATGGCTGAGCCGTTTGTTCCGAAGGCTGTTCGGGACGAAGTAGCCCCTCACCCCCCTGGTGTCCCCGAGTCGCCTTTGGGGGCCATCCCTGATAGGCCGCTGCTTGCGTCGGACTTAGGCTGAGGGGGACGAAGAAAGACGGCAATGCAAACCATCTGTCCGGTGTGTTCGACGCTCGATGAGGACGGCGCAGCAAGCTGCACACGCTGCGGAACAGCCCTGGCTACGAACGCGGCCGGCCTTGCCCCCGCTCGTGACGCCGGACCTTCGCCCGGAAAACGAATCTTCGCCGTTCTCCTCGGGGCGGTTGCTGCCGGCCTATTCGGAAGCGGGGCTCCACTCGCGGCCGCCGTCGTGCTGGGTGGCGTCGTCGGATGGCTCCTCGTGGAGCGGCGTTCGAGTCACGGCGCCGGCGACCCTGCCGCCGACTTCCTCCGCCGCGCCGCCGCCCGCCGCGTCATCGACGACGCAACGGCCCAGCGGCTCCTCATCCATCGCTCCTGGGAATCGGGCGCCGAGATGCCGGTGCCACAACTCGAGGACCTGATCCCGCCACCCCCCGATCACGGGCCCGCTTCCACACAACCGCCCATCCTTCCGCCTCTCCCGACCCGACCGATCATGCCGCCGCTCCCGGGACAAGCGATCCCGGACGTTCCGGCTCCTGCGGCGGTCCCGAAGGAGCCACGACCGACCCCCGACTGGGTCGGCGCCATCTCCGGAGCCTGGGCGGCACTGCGATCGGATCTCGCCGTGCACGGACTGGCGTATCTCGGCGTTCTGTTCGTGTTCGTGGGAGTGGTCGGGTTTGTCATCTTCGCCTTCAGCGGCGTCGGGTCGTCATTGCGGCCGGTGGCCGAAGTCACGATCCCGCTTGCCCTGTTCGGGTCCGCGGCCTTCCTCCGCAGGGCCCGGACACCCTTTGTGGCGGGCGCTCTCGAATTGCTCGGGGGACTCCTCACCCCGGTTGTCCTGTTCGCCGCATTCGCAGACGGCGCTCCGATTCCCCCGGATCCGGGCGATGAGGCGCTGGTGGTCACACTCACCATCGTGTCACTCCTGCTCGCCTCGGGCTACGCGTGGTTCGCGACGCGCTCGCCCCGTACATCGCTCCGGTTTCTCGTGGCCCCGATGGTGTGGACCGGGGCCGGGGTCGTCGGCCTCGCCTTCGAAAGGGGCACCTCCGCTGCCCAGTTCGCGGCGGTGACGGTGGCGGTGGCGGCCACGACACTGGTGGCCGGCCGCTTCACAGACAACCCAATTGGCCAGGCTGCGAGCGCGGTTGCGGTCGCCGGTGGAGCGGGCGGTTTCGGACTGACGCTGCTGTTCGCGGCTACCTCGGACTGGCCGCCCGTCCCGATGCTGGTCGCGGCGGCGGCTGTGGTGCTGGTCGTAGATCTGCGCCGCCACACCATCCCCTGGCCGTGGGCATGGCAACTGGCGGTGGGGGCAGCCGGAGCAATCGCCATCGCACAGACCTGGGACCCATCCCCGGTTGGGGCAGTCACCGCGCTCGGGGCGCTGGGAGCAGTCGAATTGTGGACTCACCGTGGTGTCTCTTCCGAATCGACCCTCGCCGCCCTCGCCGTATACGTAGTCGCCATGCTGGCATCGGCCGAGCAATGGCTCCTGACCGCGACCGTCGCCGGAGCAGGTTGGGCCCACTATCGCCGGATCCGACCCCTCGCCGCTGGACTGCGACCGGTGTTGCAGTCTGCCGGCGCCGTCTTGCCTCTCCTGGCCGTGGGTGCGCTGAATGACTGGGCCGGCCCGGACATCGGATGGCCGATCGTGACGGGCTTCGTCTTGCTGGTAGCGCTACTGGTCCGAAGCGCGCGCTCCGACGACACCTACCTGACATTGTGGATGCTCGGTGCGGCGACCCTGCTGCTGATCGGATCCGCCATCGACAACGCCCATCCGGCGGTCCTCATCGCCATGTCTCTGGGCGCGGCGGCCGTCTTCCTCCTGATCGGGCGTGGTCCGGGATTCGGGATCTGGGCGCCCTCGGCGGCGGTCGCGTGGGCTGCAGTTCAGATCGTCTGGGCATTCGCGATCGATCCGCGCTGGGCGCCCGTTGTTCTGGCGATCGGCGGCGTTGCCGCAGTCGGTTGGAGCTCGACGGTCCGCAGTTCGGGCCACATCGGAGCGATCGGACACCTGGCCGGAGTGGCAGCACTCGGCTGGCGCACCGACGGCTGGTGGCTGGTGGCCGTGCTGGGCGCTATCACCGGCGGCGCGGTGTGGTCGATCGTCGTCGGGGAGCGATCAGCCGAAGGCCGGTTGTTCGGACTGCTGTCCCGGGTCGTCGGCGTCGAGCGCAGCTCGGTCGGTGCCGGGCTCACTCTGGTGGCGGCGTCGCTCATACCGATGTGGTTCATCTCCATTCTCTCTGCATCGGTAGAGGACAGTGCCCGGTGGGTGGCGGTGGTGGCCGCCGGTTGGGGATTGACTGCGGCGGCCGGGTCTCGTCTGCTGGGAGACCGCCCGCATCTGGGACCCATTGTGGCCTGGTCTGCGTTTGTCTGGAGTGTCCTCGGCGCGAGCGCGGCGCTCGGATCGCGGCTCCCCGAGATGATCACGCTTAGCCTCCTGGCCGCCACGATCGTCGCCATCGAAACGAACCTGCGTCACCCGCTGATGACCTGGACGGGCTGGGCGGCCACCGGTGGGCTGGCCTTGTCGGTCGCCCGCCATTCCGGGGTGGCGGACGCCGACCTTCACCGGGTTTTGCTCATCTGGGGCTCGGTGATGGTGCTGGCGGCACTCACCGTTCGCCGGCAACAAGCACCCTATGGCAGTGACCGCAAGTTGATCGACCGCCTCGACGTCCTTCCGGCCGTCTCGCTGGGGGCTGTGGGTGCCCTGATCGGAACCGGCGTGGAACTGGTTCGACCGCCGGACGTGATGTGGCCCTGGATTATCGGGGCTGCGCTCGTAGCCGGCGCGGCTTCCGCCCTGGCGGCGATGGGCGCCCTCTCCGGTCTCGGATGGGCACTGCTGACTGCCGGGGTCTGGTCGGGGGCATACGAGTTGGATTGGCTGACGGGTGACCGGGTGTGGCCGGCCGCGGTGTGGGCAGGTTTGTTGTGTGCCTCTGCAGCCGGCCTGACCCGATTCCTTTCCGGCGTTGCATGGTGGAAGCGATGGGATCTCCCTCCGTTCGTCGTCGCCCACGGGGCGGCAGCCGCCGCCATCGCCGCCGCCGTGTGGTTCGACGACATCCCGCTCACCTGGGCGGCGTTCGGCGTTCTCGCAACGACCGTCGCCGTCGGGCTACGCCGCTGGATCTGGACGTTTGGTGCCGCCACTCTCTTCATTGGTGCGGCCTGGGTAGCGGGAGACGGATGGCTCACCCTGGCGCTGCTCGCCCTGTCGGCGGCGTCGGCGTCGCTGGCAATGTTCTCCGATGAACCGATAGCGAGCCGCCTGAATAGCGCCGCAGCCGTCTTCGGTCTATCGGGATGGGCGGCCGCGATCACCTGGCAAGAGTGGTGGCCGGACCCGGCGATCGCGGCCACCGCCGTCGGGGCCGGGTGTCTCGCTCTTGCTCTTGCGTTGGTGGTTCGTGCCCGACCGTCGTTCGCCCGGGTGACGGCTCCCTGGGCGGTGGTAGCTCTCGTCGGCGAAATGGCCGCAATAGCAACCGGCGGGGCAGGCGATCGACTTCAGACTGGATCTGGGCTGGCAGCCGGATTGGCTTTGTGGGCGATCGGACTGGGCCTGGCAGCCTCCCCACTCCAACTGCCGTGGTTGCGAGACGTCACGGTGATCCCGGCACTCGGCAGCGGAGTTGCACTTATCTACGCCCGCCAACCCAACCCCGGGGTCTCCGTCGCAGTGGTGGCAGCAGTCGGCCTGGTCTTGGCACTGGCCGGCGGCTGGTTGAAGGCAAACCGGGAGTCGGTGTGGGGTCGCCCGGTGCTGTTCGCTTCAGCGGGCGCCGATCTGGTGGCCGGAATCACCGGGTTGACGCTGCTCCCGGAAACCTGGGCGTTGATCGTTGTCCTCGTCGCTGTCGGGATCAAGCTGCTGGGTGCCGGACTGGTGTTGCCCTCACCGGTGGCCCTGGGAGGGTCCGTCTGGTCGTTCACCGCCGCCTGGGTGCTGTTCGCATTGGAGGCGGCCGACGGGAACCCGCAGTGGTTTGCAGTCCCGGTCGGTCTGGCAGTGACCGTCACCAGCGACCTCACTCGCCGCCGGGCCGGAACGGTCAGCCCGACCGGGACGATCCTCGTTTATCTCGACGCCCTGGCCGCCTTACTCATCCTCGGCCCATCCCTGGTGCAAACGGTTCAGATTTCGGTTGCGTACGGGCTCCTGGTGATGCTGTTGGGAACGTTGCTGGCCGGCTGGGGTTTGCTCATTCGTATCCGCCGGCGGCTCGTCATCGGGTCGGGGGGTGTAGTCACCGGAGCGCTGCTGCTAGTGGTAGTTCCCCTGGCCAGGGTCATCCCGCAGTTCCGTGGCCCTGCCCTCTGGGCAACGGTGATCGTGCTCGGTGTGGCGCTAATCGGAGCGGCCGTCGGACTCGAGCGGGGCCGTTCGACGGTTCGTGTCACGGTGCAGAAGCTCCGCGACCTCACATCAGATTGGGACTAGCCGCGGGGCAGCGCAGACACGTTCGCGGTCACGCCTTCCTGCGGAGACGCCTGCCCAGGACGATGGCCGCCAGAATCACCAATGACACCACAATCAGCTGCGGCGGGGTCAAGGCGATGACGGTTTCTTCTTTGGGGGTCTCTGGTGAGGTCATGACTTCGACCCTAGCCGAGGTAGGCTCCCTATCGACATGGGGACTCCGGCAACACTCGACGAGATTCGCCGCATCTACGCGGAAGCGAAAACGATCGCGGTCGTCGGCGCCTCCAATGACCCGACCCGGGCTGCTCACAACGTTCCCGCTTACCTTCAGGAGCAGGGGTACCGGATCATCCCGGTCAACCCGTTCCATCCCCGGTTGTTCGGCGAGAAATCGTACGCCGGTTTGCTGGACATCGACGAGCCGATCGATGTGGTGGATGTGTTCCGTCCACCGGAGTCGGCGCCCGACATAGCCCGCAACGCAATCGCAATCGGCGCGCACGTGCTCTGGTTGCAGCTTGGGATCGTGTCGGAGGAAGCCGCCGCCCTAGCCACCGAGGCCGGCCTGATGGTGATCATGGACCGGTGCATGGGCCAGATGCACGCCAAGCTTGGCCTGGGACCGGGTCCGGTCCACGGCATCTGAGGGACGGCAACGCTCCGCCGGCGGTGCCGCGGATCGCTAGGTTCGAACCATGCACTACATCCTCACCACGCGTTGCCGGGTGCAACCCGGAAAGATGGAGGCGTTCCTCCGGGATGTTCAACAGTGGGAAGAGGCGGCAATGGGCCTGGCGGAGGCTCCCGAGCACCACGCGGTCTACCTCTCGAGGGTCGAACCGTCGGAAGCTCTGGTCATCACTCGGTTCGAAAACAAAGCGCGAGCCGACGCGTTCGCCGAAACGGGGCTGCTCGAACGATTCCACAAGCAGATCCTGACGTGCGCCGTCACGACCTCCGAAGCGGAAGGATTCGACCTCTACTACGCCGCCGGGCCTGGTGGCCCGCGGGTTGTGTTCGGTACGGACACAGAAACCGGCAGTTGAGCAGCTCGCGACAGGCCATCGGGACCCGCAACGCCTGGGCCCCCAAGGGAACTATCGAGCGGCATCAAGTACGCTCGGTCGCATGAAGACACCGCGGGTCGTCATCGTCGGTGGCGGTTTCGGCGGTCTCAATGCAGCCAAGGCATTGGAGAGCGCTCCCGTCGAAGTGGTGCTCATCGATCGCCGCAATCACCACACCTTCCAGCCGCTCCTTTATCAAGTCGCCACGGCCGGGCTCAGCGCCATCGATATCGCCGAACCGATCCGTCGCGTGCTGCGCAAGCAGCACAACGCCACCGTGCTGATGGGCGAGGTCACCGGCATCGATCTCGCCGGGCGGATCGTGAACGTAGCGGGGCAAAACGGCCTGCCTTTCGACTTCCTCATCTTGGCCACAGGCGTCCGAGACGGCTACTTCGGACACGACCAGTGGGCAGCCCACGCTCCGGGGCTCAAGAGCGTCGACGACGCCCTAGCCGTCCGTACCAAACTGCTGCGCGCTTTCGAGCAGGCTGAGGTCGAATCCGACCAAAGGCGGCGCTCCGCCCTGCTGACCTTTGTGATCATCGGCGGCGGGCCGACCGGGGCCGAGTTGGCGGGTGCAATCGCCGAGATCTCGCGCCATACGCTCCTGGGTGAGTTCCGCCGGATTGATCCTCGTCTGGCCAGAGTGCTGCTCGTTGAAGGAGCCGACCGCATCCTGTCGTCGTATCGTCCGGCTTTGTCCCGCAAAGCGCGCACCCAACTGGAACGACTCGGCGTTGAGGTCCTGACCGGAAGCCGGGTAACCGCCGTCGACGAGCAGGGGGTGTCGATCGGCGATCGGCGCATCGAGGCGGCCACTGTTCTATGGGCCGCTGGCGTCGAGGCGTCACCCCTCGGTGCAGATTTGGGAGTGCCTGTCGATGAGATGGGCCGGGTTTTTGTGACGGATGACCTATCGATTCCCGGCCACCCGCACGTGTTCGTCATCGGGGACCTGGTCAGAGTGGAGCAAGATGGCCGACCGATTGCCGGGGTCGCGCCGGCTGCCATCCAGATGGGTCGCCACGCGGCCGGGGCGATCAAGGCCCGCTTGGACGGCCGCCCGGCGCCCGCATTCCGCTACATCGATCGCGGGACGATGGCGACGCTGGGTCGCCGCGCCGCCATCGCCGAGATCCACGGATTCAGTTTGTCTGGGTACCCGGCGTGGCTCGCCTGGCTCTTCATCCACCTCGTGTTCCTCATCGGTTTCCGGAACCGCGCCGTCGTGCTGTTTGAGTGGGCCAAGTCGTATCTCACCTACGGGCGGAGCGCCCGCCTCATCGTCGGCGAGGAGTGATCTACTACCCCGACACCGCCGCATTGACCACGAGTGTGCCGTCGATGACCTCGCCGAGTAGTGACACGTTGTCGTCGGTCCAGCTGACTCCCTCCGCGGTGTTGAGCGGAGCGCTGAGAACCTCTTCGTAGCCGACCACAGGGATCGAGGCGCCACCACATTGCGGCGGATACGACTCGGCCAGTGCCTCGCACAGCCGGGCACCGGACCCGTCCTCCACCAGAAACCCTTTGACCGCGATCGTGCCGGTGGCGTCCGTGGTCAGCGCTTCGGACACCGTCAGGCCACCGTCGACCAGCATCCCGCCCGAGGAAACGACACCCCCGCCGGTGCCGACCACCGGCTCTTCGCCCTCGTTCGGAAGATCCTGCGGTTCCTCGCCCACAACGAGCGTGTCGTTGCAGTCGGGCTCGCCCTCGATGCAGGCGGCCGAAACCCCCGGGGTCTCTCCCGGATTGTCATTGGGTGGGATCGATGCAGGATCTCCGTCGCTCGCACCGCCGCCGCATGCGGCGGCCAGCAGCATCATGGTTACGACGATCGCCGACAGGCGACCGAGGCGCATACTCGTCATTTCTGGCGCTTCGGAATTGAGCGGGGTGTAGGGGTTCCCGGTTGATTAGGAGGGCTCTGCCAATCTGATGGTTACTACGC
>JARGFH010000049.1 GCA_029210695.1 Acidimicrobiia bacterium | reverse complement strand
CCGAAGAAATCATTGCCAAAGTCAAACGAGGACGAGCCGCCCTCAACCAGATCACTGAATCCGCGACAGACCACTAGAATCATGACTAGGAGGTCAGCCATGAAGCAAGTGGCATCAATCGGTCTTCTCATACTGTCGATTGCCTTCGCAGGATGCGGAGACGAGAAGAAAGACGACGCCGGCCTCGCCAACCCTGCCTCCGTCTTCTGCGAGGAGCAGGGCGGCACCCTCGAAATGCGAACGGATGACGCCGGAGAAACCGGCTACTGCATCTTCGATGACGGATCCGAATGCGAGGAGTGGGCGTACTTCCGGGACGAGTGCGCTCCGGGAGACAACCCCGGCGGATAGGCAAACGAAGCGGCAGATCCCGGTTGGCTGGATTGGTGCTGATAACGCCCCAATCCAGCCAACCCTCGTCAGATCCTTCTCGCACATACACGAGACTCCGCCCCAGCAAGGGGTCTCGGCGGCGTAGTTTGACGTTATGTCCGGATACCAGATCGAACCCTTCCCGCGCAGTCGCCGAATCGTGGTGGATACCGGCCGCGCGGCGGGGAAGCGACACCCCGTGTTCGGCCTCGTCGAGGTCGACATCACCAAAGCAAACTCCCGGCTCGCCGTCCTCGCCCCCCGGCCTTCCCTGACTGCCTTCGTTGTTGCCTCCACCGGTCGGGCGGTTTCTGCGATTCCGGAGGTCCACGCGCTGCGGGACCTCCGGCAACGACTCATCACTTTCGATGACGTTGATATCAACGTCATGATCGAGGTCGACCTGGAGGGACGCTCGTTTCCAATGAACCACGTAATCCGGCGCTGCAACACGAAGACGCTGCAGGAGATCGACACCGAGATCCGAGAAGTAAAAGCGGCACCGCAGACCAGCCCGACAATGGGGCTCACGGGAATGGCGAAGGTGTTTCTGCAACTCCCCGGGTTCATCCGATACCGCTTGATTGGCCTTCTGCACCGCCTCCCCCACCGGCAGCGGGAACTGGCCGGAACCGTTGGGATCAGTTCTGTCGGGATGTTCGGCCGCGGGGGTGGATGGGGCCTCGGTTTCCCGGTTCAGACACTCAGCATGATCGTTGGTGGTACCGTCGAACGACCGGCCTTCGTGGACGGCCGGGTGGTGCCGCGAACCTATCTCGACCTAAGCCTGGCCTTCGATCACGACGTCGTCGATGGCGCACCCGCCTCCCGCTTCGTCGCCCAACTGAGGGACCTTCTCGAAACGGCAGCCGTGCTGGCAGAGGTCTAACTGATAGCCTGATCGCCGCACGCTCGGGAGGATTGCGATGAACCAGAAGCTCGTCATCCACTATCAGGATGGGACCATACTCAAAGGCAACAGCAACGACTTCTTCCCCAACAAGGCGCAGTTCCATTTGCGGCCGGTTGACGGGAGTGAGGCGCGCCTGGTCAAAGTCGCCGACCTCAAAGGTGTATTCACCGTCCGTACGTTCGAGGGTGACCCCGACAACCGTTCACGTCGAGACGTCGAACGGGCCGGTCTCGGCCGCAAGATCAAGGTGACCTTCAAGGACGGAGAGGTCGTGGTCGGCTACACGTCCGGCTACTCACCCGATCGGCCGGCCTTCTTCGTGTTTCCCGCCGACCCCGACAGCAACACGGAGCGGATCTTCGTTGTGACCGACGCCACGCAGAGCGTCGAGTTCACATAGGGGCCCATCCCGGCTCAACCTCTCCCGCCGGGGAGTCTTGCCGCCATCGGTGACAGCTTCAAGAGAACCATGGCCGCCACCCCCCACTGCGGGACCGATGGGTCGGCCGTCGCCTGGTCGTCACCCCCTGGTCCAAAGGCCAGGGCAGCCGACGCGATGATCGCCAATGCAGCCCAGGACCAACCCAGCCATCAGCACCTTGGAGCGCCGGGGAGTGGTTGGTGCGGTCATCAGTTCGACCCTTTTCTGCTCCGCAGGAATCCGACTGCCAACCCGCCGGCCACTCCAACGAGAACGAAGATCACCGACTCGGTCACCGCACCACCGAACGGCAGCAGCGATGGCCCGCCGAGATTGCCTGTGACCGCCAGCACGAAGGTCACCACGAGCGCGGCAGATGTGCCCAAACCGGCTAACCCGGCCGAACGTCGGAGCAGGGGCGTTGGGTTCTCGAGGGCATAGAGAGAAGCCGGGAGTCCGGCGACCAACAACGGGGCCAAGTGGTAGGTCGTCCCGTCGGAGATGACACCCAGCACGAGCCACAGTGCGGCGAGTCCGACGCCAGTCACTACGGGCAGGCGTCCGGTTGCTAGTTGTGAGATCGTTGTATTCATATCGGGAGAAACCACGCGGCCGCCTTCACGATCCACCAAGTGTCGCTAACCCGACATAATGCGAAGAATGGTCCCTAGTGTCGTGTTACCGACGATGTGGAAGAAAGCACATTTGAATGTCGGACTATCGACGGTCAGGATTTGACCATTCGCACAGGGGGCCCGCATTGACCACCGCAGACCAACAGCACTTCGCCTGGCTCGCCCGCAGTTTCGGGCGCACCGATTACCTGCCGCTCAGCCCGGCAGACCTGGAGGCCCTCGCCGGGACCGGCGAGTACGTTGAGAAGTATCCCGGCACGCACCTCTTCAAAGAAGGTGCGATCGCCGGTCATGCCTTCGTTGTCGAGAAGGGAGAGGTCGAGCTCTCTCGAACCTCAGGAGGAACCAGGCGAATCGTGGCACGGGTCGGCGCGGGAACCGTGCTCGGCGATATCGCCATGTTTCAAGAGGAGCCCTATATCTCCTCGGCCAAAGCGATCACACGGGTACGAGCCTTCCGGTTCGATCGAAACAAGCTGCTGCCCGTTCTCATCAAGCACCCGGTGGTGACCCTGCGCTGGCTGGTCGCCGGCCTGAGCCAGCTCGAGGCAACCCAACGTCGCGTTCTGGGCTTGATGCACCGGACGGTGAAGGAACAGGTCGCAGAGATGGTGCTCGACGAGGCCGACCAACGCGGCGAGGTCCACATCTCCCAGGGAACTCTGGCGACCTTGCTCGGAGCATCTCGCCAGACGGTGAACGAAGTCCTAGGCGAGCTGAAAGCTGCGGGCGCAACCGAGACCGGGTACCGCTTGATTCGCATCCTCGATCGCGACACCCTGGCCCAGGCCGCCGGGCGCTGATCGGACGCCAGCCGGATCGGCCGGCTACTCCAACCCGAACGTAGCCATCGAGTCCCGCGGATCGGCGGGCGGCTTGTGAGCCAGCCCGACCATGTTGCCGTCTGGATCGAACACAGCAGCCAGCCGATCGCCCCACGGTGTATCGGTCGGTGGATAGCGGACTTCTGCTCCGAGCTCGACCATGCGCGTGAACGTCGCTTCGAGATCCTCGACCCGGAACCACAGCGTCACGCTGCCCGGCGACGGCGCAGCCCCTTCGTCTTGATCGATCCCGAGATAGAACCCGTCGAGCTGGAATCCGCGATGGCGGTCCTGCTCATGAGGGTCGTCCAGCTGGAACGCCTCCTGATAGAAGGCCGCCAGCTCAACCATGTTGACCGTGAAGATGATGGCAGTGTCGACAGACGGCGGCATCCGCCAGAGCCTACATTGCGAGGTCGAGACATGGCCGAAGGCGCGGAGTCAGGGCGGCCGTATTGTCTCGCCGGCGCACCACGGCGAAAAGTGCAGTGCGCCGCAACAGGAGGAACAATGGTCCGCATCGCGATCCTCGATGACTACCAGGATGTCGCGATGAAGAGCGCCGACTGGTCTGTTCTGCCGCCTGATTCGATTATGACGTCCTTCCGCGATCGCCTCGGCTACGGCGCGGAGCTGGTGGGACGTCTCGCTCCATTCGCAGTCATAGGGGCAATGAGGGAGAGGACTCCTTTCCCCCGGGCTCTTCTGGAGCAACTGCCCAATCTGCGGCTGCTGGTCACAACGGGCATGCGCAACTCGGCCATCGACCTCGAAGCCGCCCGAGAGTTCGGCGTGACCGTGTCGGGCACGAACTCACCCGGTCACGCAACGGTTGAGCTGACGATGGCGCTCATGCTCAGCCTGGCGCGTGGGCTCCCCACGGAGACCGCCTCTATGCAGCGGGGTGGATGGCCGGTCGGAGTCGGAAGGGACTTGAAAGGCGCCACGTTGGGGGTCATCGGCGTCGGCCGGGTCGGAGCGGAGGTTGCCCGGTTGGGCCAGGCGTTCGGCATGGACGTCATCGCATGGAGCGAGAACCTCACCGCGGAACGCTGTGAGGAGGTCGGCGCCCAACTGAGCGATCGCGACGGGTTGTTCCGGAGGTCCGACTTCGTGACCATCCACTTGAAGCTGAGCGAACGCACTCACGGCCTCATCGGCGAGAGCATTCTCAGCCTCATGAAGCACGACGCGTACCTGATCAATACCTCACGAGGTCCGATCGTCGACGAAGGGGCGCTGATACATGCCCTCGAGCGGCAATCAATCGGCGGAGCTGCACTCGACGTATACGACCAGGAGCCCCTTCCGGCCGACCATCCCCTGCGGCGCGCACCGCGCCTCTTGCTCACACCGCACATCGGATACGTCACCAGCCAGACCTACGAGATCTTCTACTCGGAGATGGTCGAATCCATCGCGGCTTTCCTTCGGGGTTCACCGATCCGCGTCTTGTGACCGGCACAACCGCCCTCTGATCCGATTTCGCGCGACAATCACTGCCTAAGGCAGACAATCACTGCCTACGGCAAGAGAATGCCGCGCGAAGACGAGGGGATGACCGGCTTGGCCCCGACAGAGACCCATGTAGAACTCGGCGGGCGGACGATCCGGATCAGCAGTCCCGAAAAGGTGTTGTTCCCGGAGCAGGGCTGGACCAAGCTCGATGTGGTCGAGCACTTCTTGATGTGTGCGCCGGGCGCATTACGTGGCGTGTACCACCGTCCGTCCTTGCTCAAGCGATGGAACCGGGGTGTTGGCGAACCCGCGCTGTTCGTGAAGCGCCCCAAAGGCGCGCCTCGGTTGGTGGACGTGACCTTCCCGTCTGCGCGGCCCGGCCAGATGTTTGCTCCGATGGATGAGGGCGACGTCATCTGGATGGCACAGATGAACTGCATCGACCTCAACCCGTGGAACGCCAGAGCCGACGATCTCGTCCACCCGGACGAACTCCGTATCGATCTCGACCCCACCGAAGGGTACGACTTCGAGGCGGCCCGCGACGTAGCCGCCACGATCAGCGAGATACTCGACGACTTGCATCTCACCGGCTGGCCGAAGACATCCGGCAACCGCGGCATCCACATCTACATACGGGTCGAGCGAGAGTGGGACTTCTACGAGGTCCGCCGCGCCGCACTGGCGCTGGCTCGAGAAGCCGAGCGTCGCAACGACCTCGCCACAACGGCCTGGTGGAAGGAGGAACGTGAGGGCGTGTTCATCGATTTCAATCAGAACGCCTGGGACAAGACGATCGCCTCTGCCTATTCGATTCGTCACACAGGTCTCGTATCAACGCCGTTCCGGTGGGATGAGCTCGCCACCATCGACCATCGTTCCATGGACCTGATGACATTCAAGGAGCGCTGGGCCGATGTGGGCGACCTCACCGACGGAATCGACGAAGCGGCCGGACGGCTCGAAGGGCTCCTGGAGATGGTGGCGGCCGACGAAGAGCGCGGACTTGGCGACGCCCCCTGGCCCCCGCACTATCCCAAGATGCCGGGCGAACCTCCCCGCGTCCAGCCGTCCAAGATGCGCAAAGAGAACTGGGAGTAGCGCGGCGGCCCGATCGGTAGGGTGAGCCCGAACAGAAGGGGCGAATGACATGCGACCGAGTTGGGATGAGTACTTCCTCGAACTGGTCGATCAGGTAGGTACGAGGGCAACGTGTGATCGCGGGAAGAGCGGCTGTGTCGTGGTCCGCAACAAGCGGATCATCTGCACCGGGTATGTGGGCTCACCGTCCGGGTTGCCGCACTGCGACGAAGCCGGACACGACTTCAAGCAGATGATCGATGAAGACGGTACGGCGAGACAACATTGCGTCCGAACCGTCCATGCCGAACAGAATGCCATCTGCCAGGCGGCCCGTTACGGGCTGCAACTCGAAGGGACCACCCTCTACTGCTCGATGGAGCCTTGCCGCGTCTGCGCCATGCTCATCGCCAGCAGCGGCATCTCCCGCGTCGTGGCCAGGCGCCGTTACCACGCCGGACAGGACACCAGGCACATATTGGCGCAAGCCGGCGTCGAGCTGACGATCGTCGAGGACGTCGTGGAGACATACGAGGGGCAGTAACGCGAGGTATTAAGTTTTAAGTTCTGCGTTCTAGGTTTGTCCTGCCACGATGACGTTGAACGCTGCACCCTCGGGACGGATCAGTTGATCCATCGTGCACTCCTCAGCCGGCTTGTCGGGACGCCAGCGCTCGAAGCGAGTGGCGTGACGGAACCTGCCTCCCTCGAGCTGGTCGTAGCTGATCTGCACGACCACGCCGGGCTCAACAGGGATCCACGAGAGGTCCTTTCCCCCCGACCAGCGCGATTCACCACCGGGCACGCGTACGTCGGCCCCATCAGCTCCGAAGCTCTGATCGGTCCGAATCTGCTCGAGTTGGTTGAGGATCGCCACCCGGTCAACGTTGCTGAAACCCGAGCAGTGCCCGATGAAGTGCAGTTCGCCTTTATCGTTGAAGAGGCCGAGCAAGAGGGAGCCGATCTTGTTGCCGTCCTTGTGGATCCGGTAGCCACCGACAACGCAGTCTGCATCGCGGCGGTGCTTCCACTTGATCCAATCCCGCTTATCGTCCCGGTAAGGCCCGTCGGCTTGTTTGCAGATGATCCCGTCGCACCCGGCCCCCTCGAACTCGACGAACCATCGAGAAGCTTCCTCGAAGTCGGACGTCACCGGCGTCAGATGCCAGGGGAACTCGAGGCGCTGGAAAAGGAGTTCGAGCCGGCCACGCCGCTCCTCATAGGGCCGCGTCCGCAGATCCTCTCCATCTTCTGCGACGAGGTCGAATGCGACGAGCTCGGCGGGGGTCTGATTTGAGAGAAGCTCAACCCGGGAGGCGGCGGGATGGATACGCAGCTGCAGGGTGTCGAACTCCGTGACACCGTCGACAACGATCACGACTTCACCGTCGACAACCGTCCCCTCCGGCAGCTGAGCAAGGGCCGGCTCTAACTCGGGGAAGTAGCGAAGGAGCGGCTTCCCGTTGCGACTGTCGAGCCGGGGCTCCCGGCCTCCCCAGGCGATCATCCGAAACCCGTCCCACTTGGGCTCGTAGACCCAGCCGGGCGGGCGCGGTGGTACTTCTCTGACTTTGGCTTTCATCGGCAGCACCGGTGGATCGAAAGGCCGGGAGGGCATGCGGAGGAAGCTAACCGATGAGGATTCGATTTGCTCGAGCCAGGCGCTCAGGCGCTCTCGATCAGGAGCTCGATCTCGATCGGGTTCTTTGGGAGTGCATCGCCAATCGACACCTGGTAGGTGAGCCCGCCCCAGTCAACGGTGACCGGGTCGCCCGGCAGAGTCAACTCGAACGATTGGGCGACCTCGGAGTGGATGTACATCTCGACGGTCAGTTCACCTGCCCATACGCACGTCACATCCAGCGGGCACCGGGAATCGTTCAGTATCCGAACGAACTGCACAAATGCTCCGCCAACTTCGACCAGACCACCCTCCTCCAGCCACGTGGACGCACCAACGTCTTTCCGTTGGATTGGATTGGCCAGATCGACCCAGAAGCGCAGATCCTCTCGCCCGCCGCGGATCACGCCGCCCACGACGCCGTCGAGATCCCAGTCCCGGATCGTGACATCGTCGGGGGACACCGGCGTCGTCCGTTCATTCATCCCGGCGCCGTCCCAGGCGGTCGAGGATATCGACCCAGAGCCCAGGAACGGACCGTTGTCATCGATCAGCTGCAAGACGACGGTCTCGGAATCCTCATCCCCAACCTGGAGGCGCAGCAACAACTCCACTGCGGAGCCGCGCCGGATCGCGCTCCATGGGGACGGCGACCACCAGGTCACGACAGCATCCATCGGCCCTACCTCGAGGGCGGGATTCACCTGAACGGCTGCGAATCCGGAGGTCGTGGAGGTCGATCCAGGAGTCCCCGACAGTTCGGAGCCACACGATACGGTCACCAGCATCAAGATCAGCGCAGTCGAGGTCCGGGTCTTGTTCATGGGGATTCGACGCTTGTAGCCACCCTGCGAGTTCCCGGCCGGTTGCAGTAGGGCCGGGCTATGTACCCGTGCCATACTCGTCGGTATAGACCAAAGGCACTCATGCAGTTCCTCAACGATCGTCGGCCTTCCCACGAGCTCACCTACTCGGACGTGTTTCTTGCCCCTAGCTTCGCCGACGTCGGCTCGCGCATGCAGGTGGATTTGACGACTCCCGACGGCATCGGCACCACGATTCCGGTTGTGGTGGCAAACATGACGGCAGTCGCCGGTAGGCGCATGGCCGAAACGGTTGCCAGACGCGGAGGTGTCGCTGTGCTCCCTCAGGACATCCCGGCGGAGGCCATCTCCGATATGACCGCCGCGGTCAAGCGCAGCCACCTCGTATTCGACACCCCGATCACCCTGCATCCAACCGATCGAATCGTCAATGCGCTCGACCTCATGCACAAGCGCTCGCACGGTGCGGTGATCGTGGTGGACCGATCCCACCGGCCGGTCGGCATCTTCACCGAACTCGACAGCGAGGGTTTCGACCGATTCACGCCCCTCGGAGATGTGATGAGTTCGCACACGATCGCCCTCTCCGACAAGTTGCCGCCCGAGGAGCTATTCAGCTCCCTCGCAGAACGCCGGGTGCATTTGGCTCCGGTCATTGATGACGAAGGCCGTCTAACCGGGGTCATCACCGAGAAGGGGGCATTGCGTACGACGCACTACCGGCCGGCGCTCGATGCCACCGGCCGTCTGTTGGTCGCAGCTGCGGTCGGGGTGAATGGAGACGTCGCCGCCAAGACGAGGATGCTCATGGAGGTCGGCGTCGACGTGATCGTGGTGGATACCGCCCACGGCCATCAGCAGAAGATGCTCGACGCATTGACGGCAGTGAGGTCGGTGAATGACGAGCTCCCCGTAGTAGCCGGCAATGTCGTCACCGCCCAGGGCACCAAGGATCTCATCAACGCCGGGGCCGATATCGTCAAGGTCGGCGTCGGACCCGGGGCGATGTGCACCACCCGGATGATGACCGGGGTCGGCCGGCCACAGTTCTCCGCCGTGCTCGACTGCGCGGCGACCGCCCGGGCCGCCGGGAAGCACATATGGGCGGATGGCGGGATCCGTCATCCGCGCGACGTCGCGCTGGCACTGGCAGCCGGGGCGGCCAACGTCATGATCGGGTCGTGGTTCGCCGGCACGTTTGAATCCGCCGCCGACACCCTGCGCGACTCCGACGGGCGCCTCTACAAAGAGAACTACGGGATGGCCTCCCGCCGGGCGGTCACGTTCCGATCGCGGGGCGAGACACCCTTTGAGCGAGCTCGCAAAGAGATGTTCGAAGAGGGAATCTCCCATTCCCGCATGTACCTCGATCCTCGGACGCCGAGCGTGGAAGACATCCTCGACCGTATCGTGACCGGAGTCCGGTCGGCGAGCACCTATGTTGGGGCCAAGACGATCGACGAGTTCCACGAGCGGGCCATCGTCGGCGTTCAGTCATTCACCGGGTACACGGAGGGGCAGCCGACTCCTGAGAGCTGGTAGTCCGAGAAGGGACCGATTCGTGCGTCGATTCGGCGCCCTCAGCGTACGAATCTCACGCAAGAAGCGATGTCTGCTCGTGTATCCACGCCACTGCAGCCTCGACGGTCGGGAACACCTCCGTGGGAACAGCCGTCGGCTCAACCAGCTGGAAGGTCCTATACATCGTCAGAAATGCGTCATCACTGGCGACCACGGCCCGGCAGGGTGGCGTAGGAAGGCCGTCCATGAAGAACGACCTGATCGAACGCTCGACATAGGGGATTTGCACGATTTCCAGCAACACGGGTGGGGGTGGAGAAACGCCCAGCTCGGCCCTCGCCTCCAGGTATTCGACGGCAGCTTCTTTGGTGGCTTCCCCGTCGAAATCAAACACGACATGAAGAATGCCGTCGGTGCGCAAAGTCAGCGTGCCAAACTCGATTGTCAGCGTCCCCAGTTCCACCAACCAAGGTTACCTCGGCGCCGCGCCACCCCAAAGGTACACCCGGCAAGCAGTTCGTCGCACGCTCATCCAGACCCGCCGGCCGGCCGCTGCCCGTGTTCTCAGCGGATTCTTAGATCACTCTCAGACGTCATTCAGACGTGCATCCGATACTCTGTGCATGGAGGTAGCTACACGCATGAAGAAGATTCTCATTGGATCGATGGCGGTGATCATCACGGCAGCTCTTGCCCTGGGCGGATTCGCCCTACTGGGTCCAGACGGCGCCCTAGCTCAGGAGTCCGACGGCTCGGACACCGTCACCAAATACCGGTTCGCACCACTCGATGAAGTTCTCGACGAACTCGTGAACGAGAAGGTCATCGATAGCAGCCAGGCCGACGCCATCCGGGAACGGATGAGCCAGAAGATGCCTTCCGGAGCGGACCGCTTCCATTTCCGGATGGAGGGCTTCCTCGATGAACTGCCTGACGGCGTGACGGCTCCACCCGGGCCTCCCGGAACACCTGAGTTCGATACATGGCTCGAAGAGATGCAGGGTCTCCTCGGCGAAGACTTCTTCGGCGGTCACATGTTTGAATTCGATGGCGTCATACCCGAAGGCGGATTCCCGTTCGGCGGACGCGGGCACATGGGCCCCGGCATGATGGGCGAAGGGTTCCATCAGTTCCACGGTTTCGGTGACTTCAACGCCGAAGACCTCCAGGGCATGATCGACCAGATAACCGAGCAGTTCGGCGTTGAGGTCCCGCCCCAGATGCAGGACATGATCGATCGACTCCGGGAACAGCTCTCCGATGTCGAAGGTGCAGAAACCAGCCTCGGCGCCTAACTCCCTCCCAACCCATGGGGCCGGTCTCCTCCCGACCGGCCCCATTCAATTTCCGGTTTTCTCCGCAATGCTGTGTATCGAAAACGCGCCATTGCATTGCCGAGAAAAGGCCCCCGATCTTCTGCGCAATGCTGTGGACTGTCACGCGCCATTGCATTGCTGAGAAACTCTTGACTGTAGGCACAAACTTTCAGTATGATCTAAAAGTAATGAACGTACAGAAAGCTGAGTACGCCGAGCACGTCGGGCGCTACTGGTCCGACCGGGGCGGGAGTCGGGCACAGGGCAAGATGCTTGGGTGGCTGCTGATCAGCGACCCGCCTCACCAGTCCTCGAGGCAATTGCAGGAAACACTCCATATGAGCGCCGGCACGGTCTCCACCAACGCCCGCATCCTGGAGCAGATCGGTTTCATCGAACGAATCACGTTCCCGCGCGATCGCGCCACCTACTACCGCATGGCAACGGACGCCTGGGAATTCCTCCTCGACGAGAAGCGAATCGGGATGATCGGCCTGCGCAGAATCGTCGATGAGGGTCACCAGATACTTGCCTCCGATCCACCCGATCGTCACGAACGCATCAACCAGCTGGCCGACCTACTCAACTTCTTGGACACCGAAATGGCGGAACTGGCTCAGCGCTGGCACGCACGGAAGGAAGCCCGATGACCAACACCGGCAACGCAATCGAAGTCAGCGACCTTTCATTCGCATACGGCGACATCCAGGCCGTGGACGGCGTGAGCTTCTCCGTCGCGCCCGGCGAGATCCTCGGCTTCCTCGGACCAAACGGCGCAGGGAAGTCCACCACAATCAAGATGCTCACCGGCCAGCTCCGTCCCGACTCGGGATCCATCTCGGTGCTCGGAATGACGATGCCCGCCCAGACGCTCGATATCCAGGCCCGGATTGGTGTCTGTTTTGAGGAGAAGAACCTCTACGAGAACATGTCTGGCAGGGAGAATCTCGACTTCTTTGCCCGCCTCTACGGGATCAAAGGAAGGGACTTCGATCCGTTCTTGCGGAAAGTCGGCCTCATCGACCGGGCGGACGACCGGGTCGCCAGCTACTCGAAGGGAATGCGCCAGCGTCTCATGATGACGCGGGCGATGATCAACGACCCGGATATTCTGTTCCTCGACGAACCGACCGACGGCCTCGATCCCGTGTCCTCCCAAGCAGTCCGAAACGTAATCAAGGCCGAAGCCGAGCGCGGCGCCGCCGTGATCCTCACTACGCACGACATGCATGAGGCCGACCAACTGTCCGACCGGGTGGCATTCATCAACGAGGGGCGGATCGCGGCGCTGGACACTTCCGACAACCTCAAGCTCGAATACGGTCAACGCACGGTGCGCATCCGTTCGCGCAACGGTGGCGACGTAGACGTCCGGGTGATCAGCCTCGACGAATCCAGCGCCGGAGATCAAATCCGCGAGGCGGTTGCGGTCGAAGGACTGATGACCATCCACACCGAAGAGGCAACCCTCGAAGACATCTTCATCAAGCTGACCGGGCGAGGGCTGGACGCATGACCAACACCAACGTCGCTCCACCCCGGAGGGTGTCACGGCGGACGATCATCGCCACCATCGTCCGCAAGGATTTCAGGGCGTTTCGTCGGGACCGCTTCTACTTCTACATGTCGATCGTCGGCTTGATTCTCTACGTTGCCATCTTCTGGTTCCTCCCCGACACGGTCGACGAATCAATCACCATTGGTGCGACCGGGGCGGGAATCGAGCAGTTGCTCGAGCAGGCCACCGGAGCCGAGTCCGAGGGCCTCACTGTTGTTCCATTCGACTCACGGGAGACCCTCATGACCGCAGTTGAGGAGGGCGGCCAGGATGTCGCGCTCGGTCTTGCCTTCCCGCAGGACTTCTTCAGCGCCATCGCGGCGGGGGAGCCGACGACCGTTAGCGTGATCGCCACCGCCGAAGTGCCGGACGAACTCCGCACCGCAATGGATTCGTTCATCAAGGAAGCTGCCTTCGCCATCAGCGGCAACCCGCTGCCGGTCGACTATCAGGAAGAAATACTCGGTGTCGATCGTCTGGGTGATCAAGTCTCGCTTCGCGAGAAGTTCAGACCAATGCTGGCCTTCCTGGTCCTGTTGATCGAGATGATGTCGCTGGCCGGCCTCATCGCCGCCGAAATGCAGTCCAGAACGGTGACGGCCGTCATCACGACACCTGCCCGGCTCTCCGATTTCCTCACTGCCAAAATCATCTTCGGGGCACTGCTGGCGTTCACCCAGGTGGTGATCCTGCTCATCGCCATCCGATCACTTGGCACCGAACCGGTGTTGCTGTTGACCACGCTCTTGTTGGGTTCGTTGATGGTGACTGCGTTTGCGCTGATCGCCGGGGCATTCGGAAAGGACTTCATCAGCGTGTTGTTCTGGAGCATGCTGTTCATGATCCCGATGCTGATTCCGGCGTTCGGACTGCTCTTCCCAGGATCGGCCTCGACGTGGATCAGGGCAATCCCCTCCTACGGATTGGTCGAAACGATCACCGGCACGACGGTCTACGGTGAGGGGTGGGCTGAGGCACTGCCAAATCTCGGATCGGTCGCGGCGTGGACGGTGGTGGCATTCGTCGTTGGAATGGGCATATTGAGAAAGAAGGTGCAGTCGCTATGAACGCCACAAAGGCATGGCACATCATGCGGAAGGAACTCCGCATGGGACCGCGCTCGCCCCTTTTCCTCTACGCACTGGTTCTGCCCGTCGTCATGACGTTCATCATCGTCGGTGTGTTTGGATCGCTCTTTGCGCCGAGCCCTCGGTTGGGCATTGTCGATGAGGGCAACTCGGCGGTGGTCCGGGCTGCGCAGGAACTCGATGGGATTGAGGTGACGACGATGGCCTCCATCGACACCCTCAAGACCATGGTCGAGGCGAATGACCTCGATGCCGGACTGGTCTTGAGCGATGGATTCGACTCCGCCGTGCGGGACGGAACCAGACCCCCTTTGGTGTTCTACATCGGCGGTGAGAGCCTGGCATCCAATCGCATTATTCTCCAGGTAACGGCACTCGATCTGGTTCGTCAGGTGACCGGAGAGCCCGCCCCCGTTGCAGTCGATGTCGTCACCATTGGCGATGCGGAGGCCGTGCCGATCGCCACCCGCATGGTCCCGTTGCTCATGATGTATGCGGTGGCCATTGCCGGGGCGTTCGTTCCTGCTGCTTCCATCGTCCAGGAGAAGGAAAAGGGCACGATCAACTCGGTTCTGGTCACGCCTGCCACCGTCACTGATTTCCTTGCCGGGAAGGCCGGCCTCGGCATAGTCCTGGCCATGGCCACCGGCATCATCACGCTGCTGCTCAACAACGCGTTCGGGAACCATCCCTTCACGCTGATGCTGGCGCTGCTCGTCGCGGCCGTAATGATGGCGGAGATAGGCCTCATCCTCGGCATCTTCGCCAAGGATTCGAATACGCTCTTCGCCCTGATGAAGTCGGGCGGAATCCTCCTGTTCTACCCGGTCGTCTTCTACATCTGGCCGAGTCTGCCGCAGTGGATCGCCAAAATCGCCCCTACTTACTGGTTCCTCCAGCCGATCTTCGAGGTGGGCGTCAAAGACGCCTCCTTCGGCGACGTCTGGGGGCAACTGGTGATCGCACTGGTGTGGATCATCGTGCTGATTCCGGCAGTGCGGGCTATGTCGAAGCGGCTCGAGCAACGGGTGGCCATCAACGCCTGAATCCCCGACTGGCGTCGCTCGTTCCCGTTTCCGGGGGAATCGCGCCGCCGGCACAGGATTTCTTGCCGGTAACCTGGCTATCAAGCCTGAGATCGAAGTAGGAACATGAGCGACGGGACGATTCGCAGTCTGATCACGAGCGGCGTCCTTCTCGCCGGCTTGCTGACCGTGCGGTGGGCAGCCGTCCGGTGGGTACGTCGCCAGGAATGGGCGTCACCGCAGATCGGACGGCGCTGGATCGTGCAGATCCGCAACGCCGTGTTCATCCTCATGGCCATTGGTTTGGTGTTCATCTGGGCGGAGGAGTTACGCACTGCGGCAATCTCGCTCGTTGCCCTCGGAGCGGCCTTCGTGCTGGCCACCAAGGAACTCATCATGTGCGTCAGCGGGGCGCTGGTCCGCACCAGTAGCCGCAGTTTCACCGTGGGCGACCGCATCGGAATCGGCGCCATCCGCGGTGATGTCATCGACCACACACTGCTGGCCACGACGCTGCTCGAGGTCGGGGCCGGGCATGCCCGCACCGGTCGAACGATCACCGTCCCGAACAGCATGTTTTTGACCCAGCCCGTGCTAAACGAAACCTCTGGACACCACTACGTTCTGCACGCCTTCACCGTCATCGTACCGCGCTCCGAATGGCCGGCGGCCGAAGCGACCCTGCTGCAGGAAGCCAGTGAGAGAAGCGCCGACTACCTCGAAGAGGCAAGGGAGCAGATGGAGAGGCGGGCGAAGCTCCATTCCCTCGACCTGCCCTCAGTCGATCCGATCGTCGTCATGGAGAGCAGCGGCTCAACCGACGTTGCGCTCACCGTGCGCTTCCCTTCACCGTTCTACGAAAAAGGTCGTCTCGAACAGGAGATCATGCGTTCCTGGTTGGGAGCGCCCCTGTGACCTGGATCACCGAGAACCTGGGTATCGCCGCCGACTTACAGGGCAAACTCCTGGCTTCGTTTGTCACGCTGGTGGTGCTCTTCGTCGTCCGGTTCCTGATTCTGCGCAGTATCCATCAGCGCCTCGACGACGGGGAGGCCGGGTACCGGTCCACCAAGCTGACCACCTACACGGTGACGATCATCGGCATTCTCGGCCTGACATGGATCTGGCTCGATGCCTTCGACAACGTGGCCACCTACCTGGGGCTCGTGTCGGCCGGTATTGCGATCGCCTTATCAGACGTTCTCAAGAACATGGCAGGCTGGATGTACCTGCTCACCAGGCGGCCGTTCAAGGTCGGCGATCGCATCGAGATCAATGAAGTCCGGGGAGATGTCGTGGACATCCGCCTCTTCCGTTTCTCCCTCATGGAAGTCGGCAACTGGGTCGACGCCGACCAGTCCACGGGCAGGCTGATACACATCCCGAACGGCAACGTATTCACCACCCCCATCGCCAACTACACCGAAGGGTTTGAGTACATCTGGCACGAGCTGCCGTTCCTGGTGACCTTCGAATCTAACTGGCGGGCAGCCGAAGCGATGCTCAACGCCGCCCTTGCAGAACACGCTCCCAAGCTGGACCGGGCCGCCGAGATGCAGATCCGATCGACCGCCCGGCGCTACCAGATCAAGATCGGTGCGATCACGCCCATTGTCTACATGACGGTGCGAGACAGCGGCGTGCTGCTCACCGGCCGCTTCCTGGTCGACGCCCGCAGAAGGAGGGGGACCGAGGAGCTCATCTGGCGGTCGATACTCGATGCGATCGCCGCCGATCCGACGGTCGAGCTGGCCTACCCAACCGTGCGGACCTTCTTCCAGGGTTCTCTACCGATTACCCAGTCTCCAGCCGGGAGCGACCAGGACAAGCCCGGCGGATAAAGCAGAGCAGTCGAATACGACAGGAGCAGCCAAATGACGCAAGACTCACCACAGCAGGCACAACCCTCGAAGCCCGACCGTCCGATGGACATCCGCTGGCTCGCCCGGTGGAGTTTCGTCGTGATCCTGGTCGGAGCTTTCGCGACGTTCGCGTTCCAGAACTCGGAAACCGCCACCGTTGAGTTCTTCGGGTGGAGCTTCGATACGCCGATCATCCTCCTCCTGGTCGGCGCGGCAGTCGTTGGAATCGTCATCTGGGAACTGGCCGGAGCCTTCAGACGCCGCAGGCGCACGGAGCACTAGCCCGTTTCGTCGTCGCGGTGGTCGCCCGAATCTGAATCCTCGGGGCCGGACACCGCGTTCCAAACCGTTCGAGCCGGAACCAGTGTCAGGTGGACGAAGGATGCCAGGCCTCTCCCCACGGCGCGGTCGAGTCGGGGAACCCGGGGGCTGCCGACGAAACCGCGTCTGGCGAAGTAGATCCACAGCCCGAGTCCCACCGAGCCCATCACCCCGAGCAACGCGAAGTACCCGTACTTCCAGCTGAGTTCCGGCATGTTGACGAAGTTCATGCCGTACAAGCCCGCCAAGAGCCCGAGAGGCAGAACGATCGCGGAGAAGACGGTCAACACCTTCATGACCTCGTTCATCCGTTCGGCAACGGTCGCCCGGTAGGTGTCGAGGGCGGAAGCCAGCAGCAGGCGCGCGGAGTCGAGTTCCTCAAGCGCACGCTGACAATCATCGAATGAACTGTCGAGGGTGCTGCGAGCTGAATCCGAAACGACGAACCCCCGCAGCGAGCGTGCCATTGCGCGCAGGACTTCCCGCTGGGGAATCAGCACACGACGCAGCCGGACCACGTCCCGGCGCAAGCCCTGGAGTTGCTGAACGACGTTCGGATCACCGATGATCGCCATCGCTTCGAGCCGATCGACCTCGGCATCCAGATTGTCGATGAGGAGCCGGATCCTGTGCACGAAGATATCCAGAAGTAGCGCCAGGAAATCATCCGGTCCCGTCCCGGCACTCGCCTCGAAAGATCCGGCGACCGCCTCGAAGGCGGGCAGTTGCTCTTGCCGGACCGTGATGAGGAAGTCGGATCCCAGAAACGCATCGACTTCGACGGTCCGCAGCCGCTCCCGGTCGACCGACGGCGAGTGGGCAATGACGAATAGATACCCGGCTCGTTCCTCGATATTCGGGTATTCGGTGGCGTCGAGCACATCGCCGACGTCCAGCGCTTCCAGACCGAACTCGGTGGCCAGCGCAGAAACCTCACGGGGATCGGGAGCGACAACGTCTACCCACACCCAGCCCTGGCGGCGCCTGATTTCAGCCAGGTCTACTCCGGGTTCGACACGGACCGGGCGGGACGTGCCGGTGCTGTGGAAGAGCTCGATCATCAGTACGTACACCCCATCTCAGCCGGAACGGCGCCCACAGCCTACGCTCGAACGGTCCACGAATCGTGGACCGGCGCCTCTCGATGGCGCTCCGCCGGCGCCGGCGACGGAGCTCGGTCAGCCGAATAGCGTGAGCTCTCCGTCACCGGCATCGGCGAGCGGGACATAGGCGGCTACGGCGTGATGAGGCGTGTCGAGATAGACCTTCGCTTCAGGTGCCTGAGCGAACTTGCCGTGGCTCCATCTGACCTCGATGTGACCGGCAACGGACGATTGAACCCCGGAGAGGCGATCGGAATAGGTTGCCTCCCAACTCACGATCGGCTGGCCCCGATCCTGCTCGGACCAGTGACGGAACGAGACGAACTCGGTCGATGCCCGCAAATCCCACGGGGTCTGGACGCGGTAGGCAAGCGGATGACCATCCGCCGACTCCCCCAGCACGAAGTAGGGGGCCGATTGCAGGCGCAGAAGGCGCCACATCATCTGCTCTCGAAGCAGTTTCGTGCCCAGGCTGGCGTGCCAGCGCCGTGATGATCCGGCCGCCGCCTCTGCTGCGAATTCCCGGTAGGCCGCTCTGGCGTTGCCGATCAGGATTCTCGGCAGAGTCTTCTTCAACGCCAGGCGGTGCACGGCGGTCAGTTCGGTCACGTGCTCCGGAAGCGACCGACCCGGCACCAGGCGACGACACTCCTCGTACAGGATCTGATACGCATCGGGAGCAACGGCCGTGAACCAGTCCTCTTCACCGCTGACACCGCCAAACAGGGTGAACGGCGACGAATTCGTGAGAATGTTGGACCCGTATTTGCACGAAACGAGATACACGTGATCGACCCGCAAGTCGGCGGGTATCTCCTCATAACCGGGCGGACGGTGGCCACCTTTCCACTCGACGATCCAGGGCGGTCGGCCCCGAAGACCCTCCTTCGCCGCAGCAAAACGGACCCCGTTCCTCCAGGCGGTGGCGAACAGGTCGCGGTGGAGACCAGCCCGATAGGCTGCCGCCAGCCGGTCGTATACCGCACTATCGACGTTCGCCAGAGCGGGCGGTCGCATACCGATGGCATGCCCGAGATTTGGATAGCCGAACATCCCCAGTCCGGTCACGATCTCGGTGATCTCTGTGCGGAGCGCCGGCACGGTCAGGCGTCCCGGAACAGCCGCTTGAACTGCAACTGCGCGCCTATCAGTTCGGTGGGGAGTTCGCCGTTCCCATAGATCGGCAGAAACGTGTATACGTCTACGGCGACTCCAGAGAGTGCCATCCAGGTCACCACCGCGTCACCCCAACGCTCTTCGAGGAGAGCCTTGCGCAGTTCGTCGGCGCCCTCCTTGGTGAGCAGGGCCGGATCCGTGTCGGCGACCAGGTCGAGCGCCAGCAGTCGTTGTAGCACCTCGATGTCTTCGGCCAGGTACACCCCTGGGGGATCGAAACGTACGACCGCGTACGCGACTCCCTTCATTCGTCTTCGACGTCGTAGTACCGGGCGAGTTGCTCATCGCGACGGGCCGCCAGTTCGGCATCGCTCCAGAACCCGGGGAGTTGCTCGAGTTGCCCCTGTGCATATTGTTCCAACCGGTTGACTCCCTCACTGTCGAACATCTCGATGGCGTCCCATACATTGCCGGGACCTACCGCGTGCAGGGCTCGGTCTCCATCGCTGCCCGGCCGCGGGAGGTTCGACGTCACGATCAACAGACGGGCCTGTTCGTCGAGCGACTTGAGGACGTGCGCCCGGCCCAGCGTCTTCCACAGCGTGTCGGTGCGCAACAGCCCCGGCCTGGCTGTCGTGAAGGCACCGGACACGTCGACCAGGAACTCCCGATCTCCCTTGGCATCCACCACCCGGAAATTGAACTGAACTCCCGATTTCGGCAGCTTGTACGCCTCATCGATGACCTGGAACCCCACCTCTTCCAGTACCTGACGGGCGAGGTCCTGAGCCTTCTTGCCTTCCCGGCTCGCCCGGCGCTGGAAGTGGTCTGCCCGCTCCTCGGCAGTGGCTTCCGGCGGCAAGTCGAGCGCGAAACGCTCCTGGTGGGCGCTCTCATGCTCTCGTTGTTTCCGGTAGCGCTTCTTCTCAGCGCGGTAGCGAGCCTTGGCGGTCTCGATGTAGTCCGGATCCAGGTCGTAGCCGACCCCCCGCCGACCGGTCCGGGCGGCGGCCACGAGCGTCGTTCCCGACCCGAGGAATGGGTCGAGGATGAGATCGTCCTCGAATGTGTACAACTCAATGAGACGGCGCGGAAGGTCGACGGGGAAGGGGGCGGGATGCTGGACCCGGCGGGCGCTCTCGGCGTCGATTCTCCATACATCGAGAGTCGCTTCCATGAACTCGTCGACCGGCATGGTGTTTTCGAAGGGGAAGCCGTCCCTCTCTCTCTGTTGGCGTGATCGCGCCCGATCGAATCTCCCCTTGGAGGCGACTATGACTCGCTCGGTGACGTCGCGCAAGACTGGGTTGGTGGCCTTGTTGAAGGACCCCCAGGCGACCGATCCGGATGCTCCCTCGGCCTTCTGCCAGATGATCTCACCGCGCAGCAGCAAACCCAGATCGTCCTGCAGGATGCGAATCACATCGGAGGACAGGCTCCGATAGGGCTTACGGCCGAGATTGGCCACGTTGACCGCGATCCGGCCGCCGGGTTCGAGCGTGCGCTTGCACTCCGCGAAGACGTCGCGCAGCATTTCCAGGTACTCGACATACGACTTGGGAACCTGCGGGCCCACCGCCTCTGCTGGTCCGGTGATCGCCTGCTCGTATTCCTTCCCGACGAAGTAGGGCGGCGACGTGACCACCAGCGCCACCGACCGGTCGGGGACCTCGGCCATTGAGCGGGCGTCGCCAACGATGCAGGGAGGGTCCGGCAGATCCACCGGCAGTGGACACAACCTGTCATCTTCGGAGAGTTCGGGAGGGCCGAACCGGGCGTAGAACGCTGAGGCGTCATGATTCTCACGGCGGCCAACTCCGAATGCCGACGTGGCGGTGCCTCGAGTGTCTCGGCTGGATTCAGGTCCCGATTGCTCTGTCATCACGCTGAAACGATACAGGTCCATCGTGACAGAATCTCGCACCTCGCAACCAACGGCTGCATGCTGCCATCTCCGGTACGACGATCAACCCTCTGGTCCCCCGTCGTCTGTGAGCATCCCGTACAGAAGGACGTCGATCAGGGCCGCATATAATTCGCGCGCTCTGATCCCGGAGTCCCTTACGGCGGGAATCGAAAGAGGGTTGACCAGCAGGTCCCACATCACTCCCTCGACGAGATCTTTCCGAACCCCGGCGCGCAACCGGCCCGACTGCTCGGCGGTGTCGAAGACCAGCGAGATGAGGCGATGGGCGACGGCGTCCCGGTGCTGGGCGTACTCTGCCGCCAGTCGCGGGTAGAGCTTCTCGAGTTCGTCTCGATGAACCGGCAGATCGATGGCGGGTTGGTCGGCTATGCGCATACCGACGGCTACTAAGACCTGCTCAACCGTCAGGCCGTCCTCACCCTCGAGCTCTGATTGGAGCAACTCGAGCGCCTCGATTGGAGCGAAGAAAGCCGCCCGGACCAGCGCTTCGCGGTCGGCGAAGTAACGATAGAGAGTCACTCGCGAAACTCCCGATCGACTCGCCACTTCATCCATCGATGTCCGACGGACTCCGTGATCGACGAACAATTGGATGGCCGCCTGAAGGATCCGATCGCCGGTTGACAGAGCCTCATAATTCATGATACAAATATAACGTAGCTTGTATCAGTTGACAAGACCTGCAGCTCGTCTAGTTGGACATCGGGAGCATGCATTGACATCCCTGATCCGCTTTCTCTCAGCCGCAATCCGGCGCGCCCCGATTGTGGTCGTAGTCGTCGGCATCGCCATCACAGCCGCACTCGCCGCTTTCATCCCCCAGGACGAAGTCGCACCGACCATCGAGAGCTTCGCTCCCGACGCCCCCGAGTACACAGCGCTGCTGGACGTACAGAATCGCTTCGCATCCACGAGCCGGACGCTGCAGGTACTCATTGGATCCGACACCGGCGACGTGATGACGGCGAATGCACTGCGTGCCGTCGTGTCCGCCGAGGACCGGCTTCAGGCGAGTACAGCGGCCCCCTATCTAGCCGATCGACCGGCCGGGCCGATCGTCTCCTACCTGACACCGGCCATCCGGGCAATGGAGTTCCTGGGGACGCCTATCGACACGGCCGACGACGCCACCGTTCAACAGATGTACCGGCTGGCACTTGGACAGATGTCGTCCGAGGAGGTTGAACAGGTCCGCGCCATGCTCCCCTTCTCGGTTGATGGTCCGATAGGCGGCCCGGTCGAATCGGGGCTAATGGTCGTATTCCTCGATACGTCGAGTTTGGACTCGTACGAAGAGCTGGAAGAGATCCTCCGCAGCGCGGCCGCCGCCGTCGAAGGAGCCACCGACGGCGCAGTCAGCCTGTCGGCTTTCAGCTTCGAGCTGTTGTTTTCGGACACGACCTTTCGCGATGAGGTTCCTGGGCTCTTCCTGCTGGCGACGGTGGTCATCATGGGCATCCTCGCCATTGTGTTCTGGGTGCGTCCGGCTACACCGGCAGGGATCGGCGGCGCGATACGCAGGACTGTGGCCGACATCGCCCTGGCGTTGACGGGCATCGGCATGGCGATCGCCTGGATGATGGGAGCGGGCGTTCTGCTCGGCCCTCGCTACCTCGGGTTGATCGGCAGATCGAGCGAGTTGCTCCAGGCTCTGCCGATCCTGCTCGTGGGGCTGGGGGTCGACTACGCCGTTCATCTGACCGCCCGCTACCGCGGCGAGATCGGGAGCGGCCGAAGCGTTTCGGGGGCGGCTGGTCGAGCTACCGCAACGGTCGGCATCGCTCTCGTCCTCGCCACCCTGACCACGTCGATCGGGTTCCTGACCAACGTCGTAAACCCGGTTCCGGCGCTGCGTGACTTCGGCATCATGGCCGCGGTTGGAATCGCCTCGGCGTTCCTGATAATGCTCACGTTCGTTCCTTCCGTTCGACTCTTGCTCGATCGGCGGGCCGAGCGAAAAGGAACGCTCCCGGCTACCCGCCTCGTCGGCCAGGAACGACGCTGGATAACCCGGGGCTCCGCGGCCACGGCGGTGTTGGCCGAGCGGCATCCCATCGTCGTGCTCGCCACGACGGCGTTGCTGGCAGGAGCGGGAATCTACGGCCTGATGAACCTCGACACCGAGTTCAGTTCGGCCGCCTTCATCCCGGAGGATGCTCCGATTCTGCAGACCTACGCCACACTCAGGGAGAGCTACGAATCCGGCCTTGGGGAAGTGTCTGACGTGCTCATCGAGGGAGAAGTACTCACTCCGGAGGCTCACAACGCGCTGGTGGCTGCGCTGGCGGGATTGGAGGACGACGAGCACGTAGTGCGACAGGGCGACCGGGTAGCCGCGCTGAGTCCGGTATCGGTACTCGCGAGCCTGATGGGAACGTCCGGGTTCGCAGGTGATGCCACCGAGCTCGGCCTCGAACCGGCCTTGACTGTGCGCGCCGACGCGGATGTTGCCGCGATCTACTCGGCTGCGGCGGCCCAAGATCCGGATGGCATGGCTCAGGTTGTCTCCGCGGGCGAACCGCCCGCGGTCAGAGTGGCGATCTCCACGACTGCCGGTGAAGACTTCGCAAGAGACCTGGACGTGGCGCTGTCCGACGACTTCGGATCCCTTGCAGCACTCGACGGAGTAACCGCCGTCGTAACCAACGAGCACATCGTCGTCACCGTGGTCATCGACGCTCTCAATTCGTCACAGATTTCCTCGCTGGCCATCACGCTGATTGCCGCGATGGCGCTGCTGACGGCGGGGTTCTGGTTCGAATGCCGCCGGCCGATGCTCGGCGTGATCACCATCGCCCCCGTCGTCGTCGTCGTTTTGTGGACCTACGGGATGATGGCGGCGAGCGGGATTCCATTCGGTCCGGTTACCGCCACCACCGCCGCACTGGCGATCGGAATCGGCGTTCCGTACACGATTCACATCACGCACCGGTACCTGGAGGATCGGCAGCGCTTCGACGACCCGGCCGACGCGATGCGTTCGACCGCCGGCCACACCGGCGGCGCCCTCGTCGGGTCGGCGCTGACCACTATCGCCGGATTCGCGGTTCTGATCACCTCTTCGCTCACCGCGTTCCAGCAGTTCGGGATAGTCACGGTCTACGCCATCAGCTTCGCACTGCTCGGATCCGTCATCGTTCTGCCGAGCTTGCTGGTGCTGTGGGACCGCTGGCATCAGCGGCGGGGGGAGGAACCGGTGGAGCGCGTATACATCGTCGAAGCGCGGGAGCCCATCGACGCCTAGCGCCGGGTTATTGCGTCGATTGGCCCGGCGGAAAAGCGCCCTCGTGTCGGTGCAGGAGTGTTGAAGTGGGCGGCCATTGGGGGCGTTCGGCTCTACCACGGGCCGAATCCCTTCTACAGACTGGTTGTGTCGAGCCGCGGAGGGTTCATGGTCGAGAACGGACGCGAACTCGGAGGGACCGGCTGAACGGTGCCGGCCGAGGTCATCCAAGGCCTGACCTGAGAGGGAGGTAACTCCAATGCGCGCAGTCGCCTATGAACGGTTTGGACCGCCCGAGGTGATGAAGATCGTTGAGGTCCCCGAACCCGTCCCTGCGCCGGGCGAGATCAAGCTTCGTGTTCGGGCCACGTCGGTCAACCCGATGGACGTTGTCTTTCGAAGCGGAGCGTTGAAAGGTCGGGCCTTCTCGGGAGTCCTGCGACCGACACGAACGATCCTCGGAACCGATATGGCCGGCGAGGTAGCAGACGTGGGTGATGGCGTGGAGGACGTCGTCGTCGGCGACCGTGTCGTGGGTATCACAGGATTCGATGCGGGCGCCTACGCCGAGTATCTCTGTGTCGAAGCCAAGAACATCGTGATGATCCCACCCACCATCGGCTTCGCAGAGGCGGCAGCCTTCTCGTTCGCAGGTCTTTCGTCTCTGCTGTTCCTGCGCAAGATCGGTGGCCTCGAGGCCGGGCGCGTGCTGATCGTCGGAGCGTCTGGCGGACTGGGCACCTTCGCTGTACAACTTGCCGCCCACTACGGCGCCGAGGTGACCGGCGTCTGCAGCACACACAATGCCGACCTGGTCCACTCCCTCTGCGCCAAAGCGGTCATCGACTACACGCGAGACGACCCGACCAAGGCGCCAGAGGCCTACGACGTGATCTTTGATGCAGCGGCTGCCGGTTCATTCGGCGCCTACAAGAAGGCGCTTCGGCCCGGCGGGATCTACTCAAACACGGTGCTCGGGCCGAGAGTTCTGGCCGCCATGGCGTTGAACCCGCTGCGACGCTCCGGCCGGAGAGCCCACACGATGATTGCTTCCGGCGACCCCCGAGAAGACCTCGCAACACTTCGCGACCTGTTCGTCGAGGGCTTGCTGAGATCGGTAGTCGAGCGGACGCTCCCCCTCGAGGACGTCGCAGAAGCGCATCGCCACTACGAAACCGGGCACACGGTCGGCAAGATCGTGCTCACCGTGTGAGGGAAGCAACGAGACGATTCAGCTTCGTCCCAGAGATTCGAGCGAGACCATGAACCGGTCTAGCTCGTCGGTGGTGTTGAAGTAGTGGACGGACGCCCGAACGAGGTCGGAAAGGTGCCGCCGTCCGGCATCGACCGGAGTGGATGACGGTCCGGAGACCGAGAGGTTGATCTGTACCTCGTGCATCGCTGCGACAATCTCGCCGGCCGCAAAACCGTCGACCGTGAACGTCACGATGCCGCACTTGCGCAAACCCAGGTCGGTCAAGTTCACCCCCGGCATGGCAGCGAGGCGCCGGCGCAGTTGGTCCGCCAGGTCGACGACTCGCTGCTCGATCGCAGCGAGGCCGAGGTCGAGCGCATAGTCGACCGCCGCGCCCAGGCCGACCAGCGAGGCGTACCCGAACTCCCACGTTTCGAAGCGCCGGGCATCCGGTAGAACATCGTACGAGTTGGGTCCGGTCCAGCGCGCCGAATGAAGATCAAGCATCTGGGGCTCGTTGGTCCAGCCGTTGCGCACGTAGAGAAAGCCGGTGCCACGGGGACCGCGCAGGTACTTCCGTCCGGTGGCCGTCAGCAGGTCGCAGCCGAGCTCATCGACATCGAGGTCGAGTTGGCCAACCGACTGGCAAGCGTCGAGCAGGTAGGTCACGCCGGCCGATCTGGCGACTTCTCCGATCGCCTCCGCCGGATTCACGAGACCGCCGTTGGTCGGGATGTGGCTGACCGCGATCAGTTTCACCCGGTCGTCCATCATCGACTCGAGGGCCGGGATCGACAGTTCCCCTTGCTCGGTCGAAGGCACTACTTCGACGACTGCCCCCTGCGTGCGGCCGGCCTTGATGAAGTTGATCAGATTGCTTGCGTATTCGGCCTCGGCGGTGAGGATCCGATCACCTGGTTGGAATTCGATGGCGGCGAAAGCCGCGTTCCAGGCCTCAGTGGCGTTTCCCATCAAGGCGATCTCGCCACCGGTGCATCCGAGGAGCCCGGCAATCGATTCGTAGACGGCCGCAATCTGGCCTTGACGTTGATCGGTCAGCTCGTAACCACCGGTCATGGATTCGTGCATCAGGTAGTCGATCTGGGCGTCGACCACCGGGCGGGGAGGAAGTGACGCCCCGGCGTTGTTGAGATGCAGGACGAGCCCGCAGGCCGGAGTGTCCGCCCGAACGGCGTCGATGTCGATCATCCGCCGAATGGTAGAGCCCCCTGGACTTCTCATCTGAGTCTCAGGGTCCCTTCACCATTCTCTGACAATGATTCGACAAGATGACAGCAACAAAGAATCGCAAATAGTTGGAAGGATCATCATGAGCAGCACGACCGAGCAGACAACCGGCGACCTCGTTGCCCTCGAATTCGACGATGAGCTAAAAGCCAGAGAAGTCCTGCTCGCCTTCCTTCGCCTGCAGAAGCACAAATCATTGCTCCTGGAGGATGCAGCCATCGTGACCAACAACCGCAAGGTTCGCATCCTCCAGACCCGGGACACCAACCCAGCTCAGGGAGCACTAAGAGGCAGCTGGTGGGGACTCCTGGCCGGACTCTGGTTCGGCTACGCAGTACCCGCCGCCCTCATCGGAGCAGCCCTCGGCGCACTCTGGGCCTGGCGAACAGACACCGGTATCAGCGACCGACAGATGAAAGCGTTCGGGCAGAATCTCCGCTCAGGAAGCGCCGCTGCGTTCTTCCTGGTGAAGGACGCCTACCCGACGCATCTGATTCGGGAGCTTCGGCGATTCGACGGTCGAATCCTCCACACGACCTTCGATGCCGGAACTCGCGAGCAGTTCGAGGAGGCACTATCGAGCGCAGCCTGACCAAGCCTTGGAGCGGGAACTCCCCTTCCCTCCCTCCGCTGCGATTCCCGCTGCCAAGAGAAGGCCCCGCCAACCGGCGGGGCCTTTTCCATGTCCATACCCGTTTTCGCGCGGGGATCTCCCCCTATGGGGTGGGAATCCCGCGCGAAAACGGGTTTGGCCGCCGCCCTTTCCTACGATGGTTTGATGGAAATCCGCACGGACCGACTAATCCTCCGCCGCTGGCGCGAGTCCGACCGCGAGCCGTTCGCGGTCATGAACGCGGATCCAGAAGTCATGCGCCACATGGTCGCCCCTCTTTCGAGAGACAAGTCCGATGCGTTCATCGAGCGGATCGAAGAAGGTTTCAAGATCTGGGGGTTCGGGCTGTGGGCCGTCGAGTTGAAGGGCGTCGGCGATTTCGTGGGGTTCACAGGCCTATGGCCCACAAGCTTCGACGCCCATTTCACACCTGCGATCGAAATCGGGTGGCGGCTCGACAGAGGTTCCTGGGGCGAGGGTTATGCCACCGAGGCGGCGCGGGGCGCCTTGGGGTTCGGATTCGAGGGAGCCGGGCTCGAAGAGGTGGTTTCCTTCACGATCCCGGCCAACGTGCGCTCGATTGCAGTGATGGAACGTCTGGGAATGACCCACGACCCTGCCGATGACTTCGACCACCCCAGCATCCCTGCCGGGAGTCCTTTGCGACGCCACGTTTTGTATCGGATGACGGCTGAACGGTGGAGGGCGCCGGAGAAGGCCGGGGATCCCGAACGGAGGGGTCGGGGCGCAGGCCCGCTCCCCTAGGTGGCTGCCGAAAAAGTTGGTGGTTGTGGGTCGGGGGTGCTCGCGTTCGAGGTCGTTTTCGGTCACACTGGA
>JARGFH010000048.1 GCA_029210695.1 Acidimicrobiia bacterium | reverse complement strand
ACAACTAGCATCCAAACCCAACCCAAGGTGAGGAATTTCGATGAGCAACCCTGGGGAATTTCAGCGAGCGGCGTCAGTCCGGCCGTGCGCGTCTTCGTCGACGATCGTGCGGAACTCTACGGCGGGGAGTTCTTCGAGAGAGTGGCGAAGGTGAGGTTGGGAGCACTGGCATGGAGGGCAGCCCAGGAGGAATGGGATATTCAGCAGGCTCTGTTGGATAAAACCGACGGCTTGGTCGGGACGCTCGAGGCCGAGGGATGGGTCGAGGTCTTCAGTGACGACTTCTTTGTGGTTCTAAGAAGTGATAGGCCCCGGGAACCGGGGCCTATCACACCATGAATGTGGTTGTCGTCAACTTCGTCCTATGGGAATCCGGTGTGGATGTCGGCAAACATCGATGACGTTTCTTGACCGACTGACTGGACTGCCAGCAAAGCGACGATCGCAATCAACACCACCAGAATACCGTATTCGATGAGGTTGGCTCCGTCCTCGTTGGTGAGCAGTCGCAGCACCCTGATCCTTACAGGTGAGTAGCGACGTTGTTGAATGTGCTGGAAACGGCGGTACCTGTGAGTCCGACCGCGACCAACGCCACGATGGCGATCAGCACGACCAGCAGAGCGTATTCCACCATGGCAGCGCCGGTGTCATCAGACCACCGGGCCTGGAGCCAAGTCTGCAATGCAAGCATATGTTGCCTCTCCTTCTCGGGTTCGATTGGCTCCGTAACGGTACCACCGAGAGTGTGCGGCACGCCATAGGTCGGATGACCTATTCTGAGTGGAGACCGAGACGGATGGCCTCGACCGCCGCCTGGGCACGATCCGATACCGCCAGTTTCTCGTAGATGCTGGCAAGGTGGTTCTTCACCGTCTTTTGCGATATGTACAGGCGATCTGACAGCTCATCGGTGCTGCTCACGCCGCTGGCGAGCAACCCGAGGAGTTCACGTTCCCGCGGCGTGAGTGACTGTGCGCCCGGATCGAGGATTGGACTTCCGTACTCCTTCCATATCTCACGCAGAGTGGTGTCTGAATGTACCAGCCGTCCGTCTGCGACGGCACGAATGGCGGCGGCCAGGTCGAGAAGTGGCGTAGATTTCGAGAGGAATCCGGCGGCACCGAGATCAACAGCGCGCCGTCGTTCTGCATCACCCGTGTGCATGGTCACGAGAATGGCCGGCGGTTGGGTCAGAGGCGAGGCCAGTACGTCAAGACCGGTCAGACCCGGCATCTCCAGATCCAGGAGAATGACATCGACGAGGATGCCGGCCTCAAGTGCTTCGAGGAACGACTCGCCGGTGCTGTAGACGCCGGTCACGGACATGTCGGGGATGGCGTTGAGGGCCGTGGCCAGACCGTCGGCAAACAGTTGGTGGTCATCGACGATGCACACTCGGGTGATCATCGTCTACCCCAGCGAATGAGGAACGTGGTTCCTGCGCTTGTCGAGTCCAGACTGACATCTGCCTTGATTCTGCTCGCTCGTTCGTGAATCCCGATGAGGCCGAAATGGCCGGCTGGGATGTTGTCTGCCTGAAATCCGCTGCCGTTGTCGGCTATTTCGATGGCGCCGGACTCGAAATCCACCGTGCCACGGATAGTGATAGTTGAGGCGTTAGAGTGACGGATAGCATTTCGGATCACTTCCATCACGATCGCATTGACATCGGCGGCGATGGACGGCCGCGCTTGATGTCGTTCATTGAGTTGGAATAGGACGGCCGGTTGGGATCCCGGACGCCCGCGAATAATATCGAACACGACTTCGCGGATGCTGGGCACCTCATCGGGAACCCGTAGGTCGGCAACGGTCGTGCGGACATTCTCAACCAGATCGCCGACGGAATCGCGCAGGTCCTGGAGATGTGCGGCCAGAACCGGTTCCGCGTGGTGCTGTAGCCCGGCCAGATCGAGTGCGAGCCCGAGCGAGGCGAGCGATGGGCCGATATCGTCATGCAAATCGCGAGCCAGCCGGATTCGTTCCTCTTTGATTGCCGTACGCGCGATGGATTGGAGAAGCAGCACGTTGGCGAAGGCCAGCCCGGCCGGTTGCAGCGCGGCATCAAGTGCGTCCTTCTGGCGTTGTGTCACTTCATGGTCCGTGGCCAGCACCACCGAACCGACTTCACGTTCACCCACACGGAGCGAAACGAGTGTCGTGACGGAATGATCGGGGGCATCGCCCATTCGGGCAACGACGACCGGTCCGGAATCGCTCGCCAGTGAGACATTGGCAGCAGTGAAGGGAACGATCACCCTGGCCGATTCGAGGGCGGCGTTACCAACCTCAATCGGGTTCAATTCGGCTGCTTCAGCCTGGGCTGCGAGTCTGGTTAAGAGGGCGTGAGCCGTTTCGAGACGTTCGAGTCGCGAACTCGTCTCTGCAGTTGCGGCGGCTAGTGCGGTGAACTGAATGCCCTGTTGTATCAGCAAGCGGTTTGCATACCCGAAGGTCACGGCGACCAGGAGGAACAAGACCACCCATTGGACGAGTGTCGCCCAATTCGGGTCGGTGACCGGAAGAACGAGACTCGTGAGGATCCCAGCAGACAGGGCGGCGGCGCCCAGCCCTGCCCGGAACCCGCCCACGACCGCCGAGTCGAGTACCGGGATGAGGGCAAAGAGCAGAAAGGGACTGTCGAGACCACCGGTCAACCCGACGGCCGTCATGCTCGACGCGGCGCCAATCACGATGATTGTTTGGCGAATGAGGTCGCGACGAGCGAGTTTCCTGGGGAGAACAGAAATGAAGACAACGTAGGCACCGCAGAGGCCCACGGCTGTATAGGCGCGAGGCTCCGTGCCGATCTTGAAGAAGACGAGGAAGACGCCGAGTGCGAGGGTCAGCCAGTACAGCAGCTGGACAACTCGCTCGAAGCGGTCTTCCCAGGGAGCTGAGGTATCCATGATTCATTGCAGGGTACAGTCATCTCCAATGATGAGACGGCACATCTTGTTGAGCGGTGGGATCGGGTCCGGGAAATCTGCTGTGGCTGGGCTTCTCAGGGAGCGAGGGATCGAAGCAATCGACGCGGACTCCATTGGCCACGAGGTTCTGGAGCCAGACGGGGAGGCCTATGCGAAGGTAGTCGAGGAGTGGCCGTCGGTGCTCAAGGAGGGCAGGATCGATCGTGGTCGCCTTGCCGCCGTCGTGTTCGATGATCCGGTCGCCTTGCATCGCCTCGAGTCCATATCTCATCCGGCGATTCGTGAACGCATCATGCGACTCGTGGCGGAATCCGACGCTTCAATAGTCGCGGTCGAGGTTCCGTTGATGTCGGACTTCTTGCCCGGTTCGTGGATGCGGGTGATCGTCGACGCCTCGGACGAAGTGCGGCGCCGCCGCCTGCGGGACCGCGGAATGAAGGAGCGGGACATCGACGTTCGCATGATGGCGCAGCCGTCGCGCGCAGAATGGCTCGAATCGGCAGATTGGGTCGTGAACAATGATGGCCATTTCGATGCGCTGCAGGCGGAAGTCGAGGAGTTGATCGAGCACTTGTGGGGCTAGGCCTCGCAGCCGCCGGACTGGTTTAGGCTGATCCCCGTGCCCGAGTTCAGAGTGATCAGCGAATACGAGCCTGCCGGTGATCAACCGGAGGCAATCAGCCAACTCGTCGACGGCATTGGGCGCGGAGATCGGTTCCAAACGCTGCTGGGCATCACTGGATCCGGCAAGTCGGCGACCATCGCCTGGCTGATCGAGAAGGTTCAAAAGCCGACGTTGATTCTCGCCCCGAACAAGGCTCTGGCTGCCCAATTGGCCAACGAGTTCCGCCAGTTCTTCCCGGAGAACCGAGTCGAGTATTTCGTGAGCTACTACGACTACTACCAACCGGAGGCCTACCTCCCACAGACCGACACCTTCATCGAGAAGGACGCAACGGTCAACGACGAGATCGACCGGTTGCGACATGCGGCCACGAGTGCCCTGCTCGTACGGAACGATGTGGTCATTGTCGCTTCGGTGTCGGCGATCTACGGGTTGGGCACACCGGAGCAGTATTCCGGGCAGCTTCTCCGATTGGTGAAGGGGGTCGAGTTCCCGCTGAACGACGCCATCCGCCGTCTCGTCGACATCCAGTACGAACGGAACGAGGTCAACCTGGTTCGTGGCAAGTTCCGCGTGCGGGGTGACACGCTGGAAGTCTTCCCGTCTTACGAGGAGACGGTGACGCGGGTCGAGTACTGGGGTGACGAAGTCGAACGGATTCTGCGGATGAATCCCGTCACCGGAGAGGTGATCGAGGAGATAGCGGAACTCTTCGTGTTCCCGGCCACCCACTATGTCACGACTCGTGAGCGTCTGGAGGAGTCGATCAAGGGCATCGAAGCTGAGCTAGCGGAGCGCCTGGCCGACCTCGAAGGCGCCGGCAAGTTGCTCGAGGCCCAGCGATTGCGGATGCGGACCTCGTACGACCTCGAAATGATGCGAGAGATCGGATTCTGCTCCGGTATCGAGAACTACAGCCGCTACCTCGACGGCCGTCAGGCCGGAGAGGCGCCTTACACGTTGCTCGACTACTTCCCCGAAGGCTTCCTAACCGTGCTCGACGAAAGCCATGTCACGATTCCACAACTACACGGGCAGTTCGAGGGTGACCGGTCGCGCAAGGAGTCGCTGGTTGAGCATGGATTCCGCCTGCCCTCGGCGATGGATAACCGACCCCTTCGGTTCGATGAATGGCTCGAGAAGTCACCGCAAATCGTTTTCTTGTCGGCTACGCCGGGGCCGTTCGAACTTCAACGCTCAGCGCAAGTTGTTGAACAGATCATCAGGCCCACCGGCCTCGTCGATCCCGAGGTGATCGTTCGGCCGACGATGGGCCAGATTGACGACCTGTTGCATGAGATCGGGCAACGCACGGATGCCGATCAGCGGGTGCTGGTCACCACGCTCACGAAAAAGATGTCGGAGGATCTCACCGAGTACTTGCTTGAGATGGGGGTCAGGGCCCGGTATCTGCATTCCGAGATCGATACGCTGGAACGCGTCCAGATTCTCCGGGATCTCCGGCTGGGGGAGTTCGACGTGTTGGTAGGGATCAACCTGCTGCGTGAGGGCCTCGACCTGCCGGAGGTGTCGCTCGTAGCCATCCTGGACGCCGACAAGGAGGGTTTCCTCCGCTCGGAGACCAGCCTGATTCAGACGGTCGGGCGGGCTGCTCGCAACATCGACGGCCAGGTGATCATGTATGCGGATGAAGTCACCAAGTCGATGCAGCGGGCTCTCAATGAAACCAATCGGCGCCGCGGGATTCAGGCCGAGCACAACCGGGAACATGGAATCGACCCGCAGACTATACGCAAGAAGATTTCCGACATCCTCGAGTTGGTCCAATCTCAGCAGGGCTCCGTTGAGCGGCGGCGGACCGAAGTAGAGTCCCGGAAACCACTCGACCTCGGGGGGGATGATCTCCGCCGCCTGGTGCAGAGCCTCGAAGAGGAGATGCATGAGGCCGCCAAGGAACTGCGCTTCGAGTACGCAGCCCGATTGCGTGACGAGATAAGAGAATTGAAGAGAGAGCTACGAGATCTGGCAGATGCGTGAGAAGGTGACACGCCAGGCAGATGGCGAAGAATCTTCCACAAGCTGGGCCCGAGCGCTGTTATTCGTGTCGCTCTTCTGTGTCGCCCCTGCCCTGTCATTCTGGGCAACGAATGCTCCACGCGGCGCTTCCGGGTGGAAGCTTCTCGGCATTGCCGCAGGGACCTCCTGCCTTGGGATCCTTATCCTGATCGCGCTTGGCCGGTTTCTCAAACTCGGTCGAGCGGCAGGGCTTGCTGCAGTTGGAGTCTTCTTGATGTCGAATTGGCAGCTCATCGCCGGGGCTCTCCCCGATGTTGCTTCCCTCCGTTCTGTACCGGGGGATTTCGTTGCGTTGGCCGTTGCGAGCGTCCTGATCGGAGTAGTGCTTCGACTCGGGGACCGTCGCGAGTTCGGGCTGGCGGTAATCGTGATGGCTGGAGTCATCATTGTGCCTTCACTTGCCGGGTTGTCTTTGTGGTATCTGGGTGATGCGGTACAACCACCGATTGATCGGACTTCTGCGCCATCACTGCCAGATGGTCGAAATGACGTGTATCTTGTTGTCGTAGATGGCTATGCGAGGGCAGATGTCTTACGCTCGATGTTCAGCTATGAACTCGACCTAGACGTCTTTGAACGCCATGGCCTTCACGTGATAGCTGACGCGAGGACTGGGTACAGTTCCACTGTCGCATCCATCTCATCGATGTTGACCATGAGTCATGTCGGTACCAAGGGGTACCGACCGACTGATCGCGAGCGCGCCGCTCTTCACGGGATCATGGGTGGCGCGAATCCGGTGGTTGAAGCATTCACTGACGCTGGGTACCAATACGTCCACATTGAGAGCGGATGGGACGGAACCCGGTGTGGTGAGGCCGTGGACCTTTGCCTCGATGCGGGATTCATCGATGAAGCGTCCGGTATCCTCATCGAGAGGTCGATCTTCTCTCGTTGGTTTCAGCGCCGGTTCGGAAGCGCGTTCACTTTCAACGGTCTTCGTGCGCTCGAAGATCTGCAGGTTGTCTCTGAGACAGAGAGTCAAGATCCTCGGTTCGTCTTCGCCCATATTCCCCTCCCACACCCGCCCATGTTTCTCAATCGCAACTGTGAGCTTGTGGCAGATCCCAAGATGGCGGGAGGGGCGCTCGGGAACCCTGGGTTGGCAGGAAGTGCGCTCCTTGAGCGACGAGTCGACGCGTATCTACAACAGATTGAATGCGTGAACGTACGGCTCGGAGCGTTCCTCGATGCTGTGAGCGACTCCGATATCGTGATAATCACAGGCGATCACGGTTCAGATTCTGCTGGACAATTATCTCTTCAGCCCGGCGACTGGAGCGCCGATGCAGTGTATGAAAGGATGTCGGTACTTACAGCATTGCGGATTCCCGGATGCGACGCGGTTCAAGGGTCAAACTTGATGTTGCCAGATCTCTTCCGAATCGTGTTTGCGTGCCTGACCGGAGAAGATCCGATCAGAGCGCATCCCGAAATGTACATCTATCCAGTCGACTCGAGCCCAGGGGTGGTGACGGAATTGGAATACACAACAGCGGTTGACTCATGAGCAGGGGGATCGTCAGCTACATCGATCCAGGTACCGGCGGTTTTATCCGACAGTTCGCGCTCGGTGGTCTGGCAGAGATGACGGCCTTCATTCGATATCCATGGAAGAGCATCAGTCAGCGCTTCTTCACATCTGACCCTGCGCCAGCGCGATCATGGTGATTTGACCTAGGGTTCGAGCTTCGCTGGGCTGCTTACTCGCGGACAAGTGGCCAGCGTCTTCGGTTGGGTTCATCCATCGGTAGTCTCCCAGCGCTCCCGCGGCGCCTTTCGGTCCGTCAGTGAGGGGCCAGCGGCGCCCGGCGACGTATGTGGGATTCGCCGCCGACGGGGGCGGAAGTGATCGCCTCCCTCCGCAGGCAATCGTTGGAGTCGAGCCCGCAAGAACGTGTGTTCGGCAAACCGCTGAGTGGCTACACTCTGTCATCCATGTCCACCGACCGCCTGATCGTTCGCGGGGCACGCGAACACAACCTCAAGAACCTCAATATCGAGCTGCCGCGCGACGAACTGATCGTCTTCACCGGCATCTCCGGATCGGGTAAGTCGTCGCTGGCGTTTGACACGATTTACGCCGAGGGGCAGCGGCGTTACGTGGAGAGCTTGTCGGCCTATGCCCGGCAGTTTCTCGGGCAGATGGACAAGCCAGATGTCGATTTTATCGAGGGCCTGTCGCCGGCGATCTCGATCGATCAGAAGACTGCCAGCCGCAATCCCCGGTCCACTGTGGGCACCGTCACCGAGATCCACGACTACCTGCGCCTTTTGTTCGCCCGGATCGGGACGCCGCATTGCCCGACCTGCGGCCGGGTGGTGGCCCGGCAGACACCCCAGCAGATCGTCGACCAGGTTCTCGACCTCGAAGAAGGCACCCGCTTCTCGGTGCTGGCCCCGGTGGTGCGCGGACGAAAAGGCGAGTATGAGGCGCTCCTCAAGGACCTCAGCAAGGACGGCTTCTCTCGGGCTCGAATCGACGGCGAAATCCGCGACCTCACCGACGATATCCGCCTCGACCGCTACTTCCAGCACACCATCGAAGTCGTCATCGACCGGTTGGTACGCAAAGACGGCATCGAACGCAGGCTCACCGAGTCCATGGAAACCGCTCTCGATCTCGCAGAAGGCGTAGCGGTAGTCGACATCGATGGCGGTGCCTCGCTCAACTTCAGCCAGCACCTGGCATGCGCCCACTGTGGGCTGTCGTTCGAAGAGCTCCAACCCCGCAACTTCTCGTTCAACAGCCCGTACGGGGCCTGCCAGTCCTGTTCCGGCATCGGTACCCGCTACCAGGTCGACCCCGAGTTGGTCATCCCGGACGTTGACAAATCGATCATCGATGGAGTGGTGGCGCCCTGGTCGGGACTGCGGGGCAAGTACTACCAGCGACTCCTGGCCGGCGTCGCCGAAGCCAAAGGATTCGACCCCAACAAACCGTTCTCCAAACTCACCGAACGCCAGCAGGGGATGATCCTCAACGGCACGGGCAACGAGAGCATCGAGGTCACCTACACGAACCGCTTCAACCGCCAGCGTCGCTACCACACCACATATGAAGGGGTCATTCCCTTCCTGCGGCGTCGCCACGAAGATGCCGATTCAGACTCGGCCCGCGACTACTACCAGGAATACATGAGAGAGGTTCCGTGCGACGCCTGTGGAGGCGCCCGCCTCAACCCGGTCACGCTGTCGGTCACCATCAACGGACGCAACATCTTCGAGGTGTCTGCGATGTCGCTGCGCCGGGCAGCCGACTTCGTGGGCAATCTCACCCTCGACGAACGCCAGGCCCACATCGCCGAGCGAGTGGTCAAGGAGGTCCGGGCCCGCCTCAACTTCCTGCTCGATGTGGGACTCGACTACCTGACTCTCAGCCGCAGTGCCGCCACTCTGGCCGGGGGAGAGGCACAACGCATTCGTCTGGCGACTCAAATTGGCTCGGGCCTGGTCGGTGTGCTCTACATCCTCGACGAACCCTCCATCGGTCTACACCAGCGGGACAATCAGCGGCTCATCGAAACACTGCTCCGGCTGCGAGATCTCGGAAATACGCTGATTGTCGTCGAGCACGACGAGGAGACCATTCGGGTCGCCGACCACGTGGTCGACATCGGCCCGGGCGCCGGCGAGCACGGCGGTCACATCGTCGCCGAGGGAACGCCGGACGATATCGCCAAGGTCAAAGGGTCGCTGACCGGTGACTACCTATCGGGGCGGAGGTCGATTGCGGTGCCGCAGACGCGCCGGGAACCGAACGGCCGTTGGATCGAAGTCATCGGCGCCACTGAGAACAACCTCAAAGATCTCGACGTTCGGTTCCCGCTCGGGATGTTCGTGGCGATCACCGGTGTATCGGGAAGCGGCAAGTCGACCCTGGTCGAAGATGTCCTCTCGAAAGCGCTCCACAAGGCCGTCTACCGCTCACGCCAGGTTCCCGGCCACCACCGGAGGGTCACCGGCGTCGAGGAAATCGACAAGATCATCAACATCGACCAGTCGCCCATCGGTCGAACTCCCCGCTCGAACGCCGCCACCTACACCGGCGTCTTCGACAAGATCCGGGCGTTGTTCGCGTCGACGCCCGATTCGAAGATGCGCGGTTACAAACCCGGTCGCTTTTCGTTCAATGTGAAGGGCGGGCGCTGCGAAGCATGCAAGGGCGACGGAACCATCAAAATCGAGATGCACTTCCTGCCTGATGTGTATGTTCCGTGCGAGATCTGCAAGGGCCGTCGTTACAACCGTGAGACGCTCGAAGTCCTGTTCAAGGGCCATTCGATCGCCGATGTGCTGGAGATGTCGATCGAGGAAGCGATGCATTTCTTTGAGAACCAGCCGCCGATCGCCCGGGTGATGCAAACCATCTACGACGTCGGTCTCGGCTACGTCAAGCTCGGCCAGCCGGCTCCCACCCTGTCGGGCGGCGAAGCGCAGCGAGTGAAGTTGGCCTCGGAGCTGGGCAAGCGCTCGACCGGGCGGACCTTCTACATTCTCGACGAGCCCACCACCGGACTGCACTTCGAAGACATCCGCAAGCTGCTCGGTGTTCTGCAGCGCATTGTCGACACCGGCAACACGGTGCTGGTCATCGAACACAATCTCGACGTGATCAAGAGTGCAGACTGGATCATCGACCTCGGCCCCGAAGGTGGCGACGGGGGCGGACGGATCGTCGCCGAGGGCGCTCCTGAGGATGTTATCAACGTATCCGAGAGCTACACCGCCAAGTTCCTGCGTGAAGTGCTTTCAAGAGGTTCTGCGTTGTAGATTGACGGCAGTGATCCGATCGACTCGTCGCTTTCACGTCGGTATGAGCACGGGAAATCGGGTTAGCGGGATTGAGGGACCGTTAGCTCCGCGATGAAATGGAGTTTCCGGTCGAAGACGAGGGTAGCGGGCCAGGGATAGATGCTCAGACGGTTCTCTCTCCTCACAATTGCCAACCGGGCGGCTGCAAATGCCGTCTCCCATTCCGGGTACGTCAGGTAGTTGAACGGCAGCGCGACGCCATGGCGCACGTTTCCAACCATATCCATCAACCGGAGGGTCGGTCGAGCAAGCACCCCTCGAACCAAATGATCCTTGATGACCACCGACTTGCGGGCGACACGTGAAGCTTCAGCGAGGAGCGCGGTCGGGTCGTCCGTGTGGTGGAGGACATCGACAAACGTCACTACATCGAATGTGTGGTCCGCGAAAGGGAAATGTGAACCGTCGAATTCGTCCACCGGGATCGCAGTCTCAGGGCGGACGAGAACGTCGATCCCATGGATGGAGATGTCAGGTCGCGTCTCCATGATCCGGCGAGCGATATCCCCATCTCCACATCCGACGTCGAGCACAGATGCCCGGCTTGGGAGGAGGGTGGCGATGTGGCCGCTCAGCACCCGGGCCCTGCGACCGATCAAGAACTGCCCGTGGATGGCGTCCATGACCCTCATTCGGACTTCCCTCATGTCGAAGATCGGTGAGAGGTGAACCCTACTCGAGTTGCCAGTGTAGAACGGAGATGGTCGCGTGAACCGAGTGGATCGGCGTTAGGCTGCCGGGGCCAATCACAGGACCGGAGCATGCCCGAAGTTTCCTTTGTTTTGCCATGCCTGAATGAAGCCGAAACACTCGAAGTGTGTATTCGTGAGATCCGCCAGTGCATCGAAACCCACGGTTTGGACGCAGAGGTCATAGTGGCCGACAACGGCAGCACCGACGAATCCGCTGAGATAGCGCGTCGAGCGGGTTCCATCGTCGTTTCCGTCGCAGAGTCGGGCTACGGGAGTGCGCTGACCGGGGGGTTCGAGGCGGCCCAGGGTCGGTTTCTGATCATGGGGGACGCCGATCAGAGTTACGACTTCCGCGAGGCGTATCCGATGATCGAACTCATGCGCGCCGGTGCCGACATGGTGATGGGGTCTCGACTGCGGGGCACCATTGAACCCGGGGCTATGCCGTGGCTGCATCGCTGGCTGGGAAATCCAGTGCTGTCGGCTATCGCCCGCACGCTGTTTCGATCCAACATCTCAGATTTTCATTGCGGTTTACGAGGACTTACCAAGCAGGCATTCATCGAGATCGCGCCGCATACCACGGGGATGGAGTTTGCCACTGAGGTCGTGGCCAAGGCCGCCGCTCGGGGGATGAGAATCGAAGAGGTGCCGGTCACCCTCCGACCCGATGGCAGGTCCCGCCCACCTCATCTGCGGAGGTGGAGTGACGGTTGGCGGCATCTGCGGTTCATGATGACGTTATCTCCGCGCTGGACGATGCTCATCCCGGGTCTGGTTATCACCAGTACCGGAGCCGCATTGATCTTGTCGGTCATCGCCGGGCCGATCACCATTCGGGGCGTCCGTTTCGACATTCACACGCTTATGGTGGGTGGGCTGCTGGTGGTCGTCGGCTACCAGATGATGACGACTGCGGTGGCGGCGCGCATGTTTGCCGTCATCGAAGAGATCGGACCTCCATCGACTCCAATCAGGAACGCGTTCGAACGTTTCACACTCGAGCGGGGGATCGTTCTTGGCTTGTCACTCCTCACGGCGGGTGTCGTCTTGCTGACAGTGGTTGCCTGGCGATGGGCGCAGTCAGGGTTCCCCGATCTCGATCCCGTGGTCACGACCCGACCGGTCGTGGTTGCCACGACCCTGGTGGCGCTCGGCTTCCAGACCCTACTGATGTCCTTCTTGCTCAACATGCTGGCTATTCCCCGTCGTCGCAGCTGAGAAGGTCGAATGAGCTCTGCCATCCCCCCGACCGCTTCGTCACGACGTCAGGTAGCGGCCGAAGTAGTGGTGGTCTGGTCGACGCTGGCGCTGGTTTCGACGATCAGGTTCTGGCCCGACCTGGTGGACCGGATACTTCGCGACACTGACGACGCCACCCGACTGGTACAGGTTCGCGAGCTGCTCGCTGGACAATCGTGGTGGGATCTGACTCTCGACCGAATCGGGTTGGCCGGCGTCGAGATGCACTGGAGTCGTCACATGGATGGACTACTCGCGGGTCCCATAACAATCCTGAGGCCGGTCATCGGAGTCGAGGCGGCTGAACTCGCATCCATGATAATTGTGCCGCTCGCGCTCCTGCTCGTGGCGCTCTTGCTCATCTCTTCCCTGGCCCGACTTCTGTGGCCGCGCCAAGACGTCGGTCTTTACGCGATGATTGCCTTCGGCCTCGGTGCGAGCGTACTCAATCGCTTGGGCCCGGGTGGGCTTGATCACCACGGTCTCCAGATTGTGCTAGTGCTGCTTACCCTGAGGATGGTTCAAGGCCCGCCGTCATGGCGGTCCGGTCTGGGAGCGGGCGCGGCCGCAGGCGTGTCACTGACGGTAGGCCTCGAGACCTTCCCCGTGCTCGCTGCAGCTCTCGCCGGCGTCGGCATAGTGTGGGCGTGGGGTTCGGATCGCCCGAAGGCCTGGTACCAATCGTTGGGCATGGGCTTGGTGTCATCAGGGGTAGCTTCGAGTCTGCTATTCGGCCCTGCTGGACGGCTGCAATCGCTCGAATGCGACGTGTTGAGTCTCGGGTTCTTCGGGCTGATAGCGCTGCCTGCGCTGGCGCTGGCGGCAGTCGGCGGCCGGACATGGTCTCAGAGCCGTCGATGGGTGGCGTTGGGGGTGATGGCGCTGGTCGGGTTTGCGTGGTTCGGAATCGTCAGCCCAGAGTGTCACGCCGGACCGTACGGATCGGTTCCTGAGGTAGTCCACCGTATTTGGATCGATCTGATTAGCGAGACACGGGGACTTCTAAGCATTGCAGCCAGAGGTCCACTCGATGCTCTCGGATACGCTCTCGGTCCCGTCGTAGCCTTCGGGTTCCTGGCACGGATGACTCTGCTCAATCGAAAACCCGAGTGGGTTCCGCTTTCGGCGGCGCTCCTCATGGCGATGGCGCTCGGGTTGTGGCAAGTGCGGACTATGCCGGTGGCCATGGCATTGGCGGCACCGGTTCTTGGCGTCGTGGTCGTGAGGATTCGGGACGCAGCAAAATGGGAGCCTGGCAGGGCCCTGGTTGCAGTTGCTGCCGTGTTGGTGCTATCCGGTTTTCCCTTCGGATTCATCCAATCGAGCCTCGGTTCACGTTCGGACGCTGCCGCGATGGAGCCCTGCGTTACTGGCACCCTGCTTGAGCTCCTCGACGAACTCGGACCGGGTTTGATAGCAGCGGAAATGGACATCGGGCCTGCCATCCTTGTCCACACCGACCACCGGGTCCTTGCCTCTCCATACCACCGGGCATACGAAGGCGTGCTGGCGGTGTACGAGCTGTTCATCGCCGATTCGGGATCAGATCGACGTCAGGCCGATTACCTCGGTGTTTCGTACGTGGTCGTTTGTGACAACTCGCCCCTTTCCGACATTTGGAGCGCCGACAACGAAGACGGACTCCTTGCCGCGCTCCTCGACGACGACCCGCCGCGATGGCTCGAGAAGGTGATCGATACCGGCCGTAGCCGCGTTTATGCCGTGCGGTAGGTGGCGGGGATGCTGCGCCCAGTCTCCCTACTCGCCGCCGAATGGTGGTTGCCGCTGCCAGCGGACCAATCGTGGGTACGGCACGGTACAAGTGCCGGGTGTTGGACTGGTAGCGTGGCCCGAATGTGCGACTGGTCCGACCTCGATGCATGGTGGTATCGGGAACTCGCAGAAGATCCGTCTTACCACGTTGAGGTGCGGCCGCTGTTTCTCGAGCTCCTCGATGCTCAACAGGGCGAGGTGGTGCTCGACCTCGGCACCGGGACCGGGTGGGTGCTCGAAGAACTCGGGCGCCGAGATTGCACTGGGATCGGTGTGGAGATAAACCCCAACCTCGCCGCGACGGCCCTCGAACATGGTCCGGTAGTTGTCGCCGCGTTGCCCGATCTCTCGTGGTGCAGGAACGACGCCGTCGACGGCGTGACGGCGGTGCTGGTGCTCGAACACCTGGCCGACATCGTCACGCTGTTCGCCGAAGCCGGGCGAGTAACCCGCTCCGGGGGTGCCTTCACCCTGGTCGTCAACCATCCACAGGTCACTGCTCCGGGGTCGGCGCCGGTGGTCGATCCAGTCGACGGTGAGGTGTTCTGGCGTTGGGGTGAGTATCTGGAGCCTGGTTCCTCCGAAGAACCGGCCGGTGACGGCACCGTAACGTTCCACCACCGCACGATCGCCGACCTACTGACCACCGCGGCCGGGTCCGGGTGGGAGCTCGAGACGCTCATCGAGCGCGGCCTGCCCGACGAGATGGTCGAGGGTGATCCGCTGCTGGCGCTCCAACAGGGTCTACCACGTCTGCTGGGAGTTCGGTGGCGGCGAGCCTGAATTCGCCATCGCCGTACACTCGACGTCGATGCGACGACCAAACCCTTCCGAGATCCCGGACGACCCCGGCGCCTACCTGTTCCGCGACCAGCACGGACAGGTGATTTACGCCGGCAAGGCAAAATCGCTGCGCAAGCGAATCGTCGGACACTTCTCAACCGGCAGCCATCTCGGCACGTCGATGGTCGACGCCGCCGACACCGTCGAATGGATCGTCACCGCCAACGAAGTCGAAGCGCTCATGCTCGAGTACTCGCTGATCCAACGGCACCGGCCGCGCTTCAACTACCGCCTCCGCGACGACAAGAGCTACCCCTACCTGGCGATCTCGGTGTCCGAGGAATGGCCCCGGCCGATCGTCATGCGCGGGAAACGACGCAAGGGCACCCGCTACTTCGGGCCGTTTGCCCACGCCTATGCGGTGCGATCGACTCTTGACCTGCTCCTCAAAGCCTTCCCGGTGCGGACCTGCAACGACGGCAAATTCCGCACCCATCAGAACAAAGGCCGCCCCTGCCTCCTCTACGACATCGAGAAGTGCTCCGCTCCGTGTGTCGGCCTGGTCACCAAGGAGGACTACGCCGGCATGGTGGATGGGCTCTCTGCTTTCTTCGCAGGCGATACCGACGTAATCGTCGCCGACCTCGAAGGACGGATGCTCGAAGCCTCGTCAGCACAGGAGTATGAACAAGCCGGACGGCTGCGAGACCGGCTGTTCGACGTTCGCAAGGCCATGGAACGCCAGGAGGTGGTGAGCGACCGGCCGGAGGACTTCGACCTCGTTGCGCTCGAGGACTCCGAGTTCGAGGCCGCCGTGCAGGTACTGATCGTGCGGCGCGGCCGCCTGGTCGGCCGGCTCGGCACGATCATGGACAAAGCAGATGACATGGACGCCGGGGGAGTGACGGCCTCCATGCTCCAGGAACTCTACGGGCAGGAGACCCCTCCGCCGTTGGTCCTCGTGCAGGTCGAACCTCCCGACCTCGAGGTGTGGCGAGAATGGCTGACCGGGCTGCGCGGCGCCGCCGTCGAGGTCAAAGTGCCACAGCGTGGATCCAAGCGCCGGCTCATGGAGACGGCCACCATGAACGCCCGACGGGACTTCGCCCGTCACCGACTTCGGCGTCAGTCCGACCCCAACGCCCGAGCCCGGGCGCTGCGCTCACTGCAGGACAAGCTCGACCTACCGATCTCGCCGCTCCGCATCGAGGCGTTCGACATCTCAACGCTCCAGGGCCGCGACACGGTCGGGTCGATGGTCGTCCTCGAGGACGGCTTGCCCAGGCGGAGCGACTACCGGCGCTTCAAAGTGCGGACGGTTCAAGGTCAGGACGACTTCGCCGCGATGGAAGAGGTACTCCGGCGGCGCTTCAAGGCCTACCTGAAGGAGCGCGAGCTGCCGGTCGACGAGCGCGGGAAGTTCTCATATCCCCCCTCGCTTCTGCTCATCGACGGAGGCCTCGGCCAGCTCGGTCGGGCAGTCAAAGTGCTCGATGAACTCGACCTGGAAATCCCGGTGGCAGGGCTCGCCAAACGAATGGAAGAGGTCTACTTACCCGGCAAGAGTGAGCCGGTGCGGATTCCGCGCGACGAAGCGGCTTTGCATCTGCTGCAGCGGGTCAGAGACGAAGCACACCGGTTCGCCATCGAATACCACCGGAATCTGCGCGGCAAGCGAATGATCGACTCGATCCTCGATGACGTGCCGGGAGTCGGCCCCACCCGCAAGAAGCTCCTGCTTCGCCATTTCGGATCGCTGAAGAAGATGCGGGCGGCTTCCCAAGCACAACTCGCCGAGGTGGTGCCGGCCGCCGTTGCAGGAGATTTGCACGAGGCCCTGCATGCTCCGGGCCGATAGATAGGGTCTCCGATCGGAATCTGCGAAACTGGTCGTGCCGCGAGGGAAAGCCGATGGTGCAGAACAAACCAGACGTCCTGATTGTGACGGGCATGTCGGGGGCCGGCCGCTCGACCGTCGCCAAGGTGCTCGAAGACCTCGGCTACTTCGTGATCGACAACTTGCCGCCGGATCTCATTGCCGAAGTTGTGCGCCAGAGCGATGTCGAGGGCACCGACCGGAGTCTGGCGGTCGTCGTCGACGTGCGCGGCGGCGTGCTCAGCAGCGAACTGCGGCGTCCGCTACGAGACTTGCTCGGTCAGCAGATGCGCGCCTCGGTTCTGTTCCTCGACGCATCCGACGAGGTGCTCCTCAAACGCTACGACGAGAACCGCCGACCTCACCCTTTGCGCGAAGGAACATTGGACGAGTCGATCGCAGAGGAGCGCCGATTGCTGGGCGAGATTCGGGCCAATGCCGATTTCGTCATCGATACCAGCGACTACAACGTGCACGAACTCCGGCAGAGGATCGAAGAGGAGTTCCGAGCAGGCCACCGCGAGCGCCCGATGCTGGTGACCGTGCGCTCGTTCGGGTTCAAACACGGCCCGCCGCGCGACGTCGACCTCATGTTCGACGTCCGGTTTCTCCCCAACCCGCATTGGGTGCCCGAACTCCGCCCCAAAACCGGCCGGGATGAAGCCGTGCGTGACTACGTCTTGGGCAACGACGACACGATTGCGTTCATGACCAAGACGACGGACCTGCTGGAGTTCCTCGTTCCTCGGTTCATGGCTGAGGGCAAGTCTTATCTGAGCATCGGAGTCGGCTGTACGGGCGGTCACCACCGCTCGGTCGCCATCGCCGAAGCGCTCGGTGAATGGTTCGCGGCCAGCGGAGTCGAGGTCAACGTGGTTCATCGGGACATCGAGAAATGAACCGGGCAGAACCAGCAGTCGAACAGCAGATCCTCGGCCTCGCCCCCGACGGGCCGAAGGTGGTCGCCATCGGGGGTGGCCACGGCTTGGCCCAGGCCCTCCACGCCATCCAGACCTACGCCGGGCAAATCACCGCAGTGGTTACCGTGGCAGATGATGGGGGGTCCTCGGGTCGCCTTACTGAGGCGCTAGATCTTCCGCCGCCTGGTGACCTTCGCAGATGCCTGCTGGCGCTCACCCCGCAGCCGACCCTGTGGGGGGAGTTGTTTGCCTATAGGTTCGACCGCGGTGATGTGGCGGGGCATTCACTCGGCAATCTGATGCTGGCCGCCCTCACTGACGTGTTCGGGGACTTCAACACCGCCCTGATGGTGGCGCGCTCGGCCCTCGAGGCGCAGGGTGACGTAATCCCGGCCGCCGACGAGTACCTGCGCTTGCGGGCCACGGTCGATGGGCAAACGGTCGAGGGGCAGGTGGCGATCGCTCAGTCACGAGGCCAGATCCGGGATCTTGAACTGATACCGGGGCACGTTGAGGCGAACCGCCAGGCTCTGGAACGGATCGGCGGCGCCGACCAGATCGTTCTGGCCCCCGGGTCGTTGTTTACGTCGCTGTTGTCCACGCTGATCGTTCCAGGTCTGATCGAGGCGGTCGACCGGTCATCCGCCCCGATCGCATACGTTCTCAACATCGTGACCCAGGACGGTGAAACGCTGAATATGACGGGCGCCCAACATGTGCTGGCCCTCCACGAGCGGTCGGGTCTGCGGCGGGCCGGTACAATCGTGGCGCACCGGGGAGCGGTTGAAGCTCCGGTTGATCTGCAGGCGGTCGAAATCAACGAAGATGAAGCACTTGCCCTTGGCTGGGATCTCGTCAGCGAGAATGTGCTCGACAGTGACGCAGGGTGGCCGCAGCACGATCCGATACGACTGGGAAGGGTGCTCGCCGCCTTGGCGAGACGGTAAGGACGGATATGAGCGAGTTTCTGACACTGGACGACGTGGACGTGTCGGGTCGGCGCGTGCTGATCCGTTCCGATCTCAACGTGCCGATCGATCATGGCGTCGTTGCCGACGATTTTCGGGTCAAGGCGTCACTGCCGACCATAGAACGACTCCGTGCTGCGGGTGCCACCGTGGTGGTTGCGAGTCATCTCGGTCGACCGAAAGAACGCGAACCGGAGTTCCGCTTGGACCCGGTGGCAGAGGCATTGAGCAGGTTGGGTGGCTTTCCGGTCAAGAAACTCGACACAGTGGTTGGCCCGGCGGTAGAGGCGGCGGTGGCCGCCTCCGCTCCCGGCGACGTTCTCATGCTCGAAAACACCCGCTTCGAACCGGGTGAGACGAAGAACGACCCGGATCTGGCGGCCAACCTGTCCCGCATTGCCGATCTGTTTGTGCTGGATGCCTTCGGAACCGCACACCGGGCGCATGCGTCGACGGTCGGGGTCACCGAGTTCATCCCGTCGGTGGCCGGTCCGCTTCTTCTCGCAGAGGTCGAGTCGCTGGGCAAGCTCATGACGGATCCGCCGCGTCCGTTCACGGTGATTCTCGGCGGGGCCAAGGTATCGGACAAGCTGGGCGTGATTCAGAACCTGCTGCCCAAGGTCGACCTCATGCTCATCGGCGGCGGCATGTGTTTCACGTTGCTGGCGGCGGAGGGCTATGAGATTGGGAACTCGTTGTTCGAGGAGCATATGGTCGATCAGGTAGCCGACGTGCTCAGCTCCGGCTCCGGAGATCGGGTGCGACTGCCCTCCGACCTCGTTGTGGCCGATCGATTCGCCGAAGACACCTCCCACCGGGTGGTGGCGCGCTCCGCCTTCCCCGACGATTGGATGGGACTCGACATCGGCCCAGACACGGCCGCCGAGTTTGCCAGGGTGATCGCCGGTTCCGGTAGCGTGTTCTGGAACGGTCCGATGGGTGTGTTCGAGTGGGAGGCGTTTCGCCACGGAACTGAGACGGTGGCACGGGCGCTGGCCGACCATGACGGGTTTTCGGTGGTCGGGGGCGGCGATTCGGTCGCAGCCTTGCGGATGCTCGGGCTGGAAGACGGAGTTTCCCATCTCTCGACTGGGGGAGGGGCCGGGCTCGAGATGCTCGAGGGTGTGGAATTGCCGGGACTGCAAGCATTGAAGAGGTGGAAAGATGAGTCGTAAGGATCTGATCGCCGGTAACTGGAAGATGCACAGCAACCATCTGGAGGCAATCCAGATGGTGCAGAAACTGCACTACCGGCTCGACGTCGCCGATTTCGAGCGGGTCGATGTGGTGATAGCCCCACCATTCACATCGCTGCGCTCGGTACAAACGGTAATTGAGGCCGATCAGATGCAGTTCGGCCTCGCCGCCCAGAACGTGCACTGGGAGGACAAAGGTGCCTTCACCGGTGAGATCGCACCTTCGATGCTGGTCAAGCTCCGGGTCGGCTACGTGATCGTCGGACACTCCGAGCGGCGCCAGCTATTCGGCGAAACCGACGGCACGGTCAACAAGAAGGTCAAGGCGGTTCTCGCCGCCGGCATGGTCCCAATCATGTGCGTGGGAGAAACTCTGGAACAACGAGAGGCGGGCGAGACGGCCGAGTTCGTCGCCGGTCAGGTGGTCAACGGACTGGCCGGCCTCGACGCCGCCCAGGTGGGTGGGCTGGTGCTCGCCTACGAGCCGATCTGGGCAATTGGGACGGGTCGGACGGCCAGTGACGAGGATGCCGCCGAAACAATCGGACATATCCGCACGACGGTGTCCGGGAAGTATGGGAACGCCTCCGAAGACCTGCGGATCCTTTACGGAGGATCGGTCAATCCCGGCAATATTGCGGGCCTCATGGCCAAGCGTGACATCGACGGGGCTCTCGTCGGTGGCGCCTCTCTTGATCCCGATACCTTTGCTTCGGTCGTCCGGTACTGGGTGTGATGCCGATGAGTCGCAATGCAACACTGGCACTTCTTCGTCACGGTCAGAGCACCTGGAACCTCGAGAATCGCTTCACCGGTTGGACCGACGTCGGCCTCACCGAGCAGGGGCGGCAGGAGGCGGTCGAGGCGGGGCGGCTCATGTCCGAAGCCGGTCTCGCATTCGACGTCGTACACACATCGGTTCAAATCCGGGCGATCAGCACCGCCAACCTCACGCTCGAGGAGATGGGACTCCTCTGGCTTCCGGTCAAGCGGCACTGGCGACTCAACGAGCGGCACTACGGGGCGCTCCAGGGCCTCAACAAGAAGGAGACGGCGGAGCGTCACGGCAAAGAGCAGGTGTTCGAGTGGCGCCGCAGCTACGACGTTCCACCGCCCGCCCTCGATCTGGACGACGAACGCCACCCGATTCACGACCGTCGGTACGCCCGGCTGGCGCCCGACCTGCTCCCTGCCACCGAATGTCTGAAAGACGTTGTGGCGCGGATGCTGCCCTATTGGCACGACCAGATCGTGCCGGACCTCCGGGACGGCAAACGGGTCCTGGTGGCGGCTCACGGGAACAGCCTCCGGGCACTGGTGAAGCACCTCGACGGCGTCTCCGACGAGGAGATTCCCATGCTCAACATCCCGACCGGGATCCCGCTCGTCTACGAATTGGACGCCGATCTGGCCAGGATCAACTCGGGCTACCTGGGAGATCCCGAGGCGGCCGCCAGGGCTGCAGAAGCCGTGGCCAAGCAGGCAGGATGATGGGGCAGAACTTGCTTTCGACCGGGCCCGCTTCCATACTGTGGCGGCCGTTGCACCCGTCGGGTGCCGACGAGAAGGATTCAACTCCATGACAATATTCGTCGTAGTCGTCCATGTGATCGTGTCCTTGGCGCTCATCGCGATGATCCTGCTGCACGCCGGACGCGGTGGTGGCGTCTCGGACATGTTCGGTGGAGGATTCGCACCGCAGAGCCTGGGCGGCTCCACCGTCGTGGAACGTAATCTCGATCGCCTCACCGTCATAATTGGGGTGGTGTTCGCGATCACGACGATGCTGCTCGCCTGGCTCCTCGGCTAGCGTCTAATTTAGGTGGAACCAACCGAACGAGGTCCCGGCATGCGCCGGATCATTGCCCTAGTAATCATCGGGCTCGTCGCCATCGGGGTCGCGGTTCTCTGGATATTCATTCCCCAGCTGACCGAAAACAACGATCAAGCCTCCAGTTCGACCTCCACGACGGCTACCTCAAAGCCTTCGACCCCGACTGCAGTGGGGTCTGTTCCGACTTCGACGACGGTGTCCCTGCCCGTGCCGGCCGGCGGAGAGGCTTCGCTCGGGGTCGTTGGTGAACCTCTTTCACTGAACCCTCTCGTCACGGGCGGAAATGCTCCTGTGGTCGAGACGCTCACGGAACTGTGGACGATCGGCCTGATCGGTCTTGATCCCAAGACGCACGACCCGAAGCCGGAAGCCGCCGTCGAGATTCCGACGCTCGCCAACGGGGGGATCGAGGTCAACGAAGACGGAACGATGACCCTCCGCTACGACCTCGACCCGGCTGCTCGCTGGGAAAACGGCGAGGCAGTTACCGGGTTCGATGTCGCCTTCACGTACGACCTGATGGTGGATTCCTCTTTGCCGATCCGCCCGGATCTCAGATCTCTTCATGGGCTGATCGTTCCCGGATCGGTCGAAGCCACCGCGTCGTCGGTCACGATGGTTCTGGAACGGCCGACGATCCGGTTTCTCTCGTTGTTCCCGATCCTCGTGCCGGTTTCGCAAGTAGAGGGAACCGATTTCGGCCGGGATTGGGAAGAAACCACCTGGATGAGTGCAGGACCGTTCCGGTTCGAATCATGGGAAGTCGGGAGAAGCGCGCGCTTTGTACGGAACGACGGCTACGGCAAGGTCGACGGTCTCGGAGACCCGCTTCCGTATCTCGACGCCGTGGAGGTTGGCTTCTTCACCAGCGATGCTGCGCTCCTCGCTGCGTTCCGCCTGCGGACCGTCGATGCCGCCTTGATCGCACCAGATTCAGAGGTGCTCGGCGAACTCGATGCTTCGCCGGCCGTAGATCTGCAGGTTGCAGAAGGACCCGAGTACGAGCACATCGCCTTCCAGTTCGGTCAAGGACGTTTTGCAGCCAATCCGGTATCTATGAACGAGTCGCCGGCATTTCGGGAGTTCGTAGCGCGAACACTCGACCGCCAGGCCATTGTCTCGGATGTGTTCGTCGACCGGGTCGGGGTTCTTGACACCGTGGTCGGCGTGTCCTGGCCCGCTGCTTCCTCCTCGGGATGGGCGGCTTACGCGGTCGATGAAGAGCAGCAGGCGGATCTCCTGGCAACCGCGCAGCAAGACCTCAGCCGGGAAGACGCGGCGGTGGCCTTCTCCACCTCCGCCAGCCTGGAGAGAACGCAGATCACCGGCGCGCTCCTGCAACGACTGGCTGGTGCCGGTTTGTCCGTGGATATCGAACTCCTCGAAGTGGGGGAGTTCTTTCGCGACCGTGTCTTGCCGGGGGAGTTTGATATCGGTGAGTGGGCCTGGCGGGCTACCCCCGGTCCGGTGGGCGCCGTCGTCGATCTGCAAGATCGTTTCCTCACTCTTCCCGAAAATGACGGGTACAACTTCTACCGGTGGGGCGCTGAAGGGTCCGCTCTCTCCGACATCGCAGCCGCTCTTCAGACCCGGATCGCCGGGCTGGACGCCATCCTCGATCTCGAAGAGCTTCGAGCAGAACTCGAGGCGATCGACGCGGCACTGGCCGAATACGTAGTGGTGGTGCCGATGTTCGCGGCACCCAATGCGGCGGCGGTATGGGTGGCAACGTTTGAGGGTTTCGACCATGTCGGCGCCTTCCCCGATACCTGGAACGCGGCGCTGTGGCACAGGTCCGGCGGCTGAACGACCGGGGTTATACTGCCGCGTCCACGTCGGAGTGGCGGAATTGGCAGACGCGCTAGGTTGAGGGCCTAGTGCCCTAATAGGGCGTGGGGGTTCAAGTCCCCCCTCCGACACCAGAGAAACCCCAGGTCAACTGGGGTTTCTGGCTTCTGCGCCCCCTCACCGGAGACGACAGTCTGGCCTTTAGGTGCCCGATTAGGTGCCCGCAGCTCTTAGGAACCACCGAAGATGAGGTCGGCCACCGCCTGTGCTGCGTCCCGATCAAGGCTTTTTGTGACGTGCTGATAGAGGTCGGCGGTGGTTGCGATCGAGGCGTGACCGAGGCGCTTCGACAAGAGCTCGATCGGTACGCCCGCCTCCAGAGCCAGAGTCGCGTAGGTGTGCCGCAGCCCGTGGAAGGGCCGGGGGCTCAGATCGGGTAGCCCGGCGTCAGAAGCCAGGCGGGCGAAGCTCCGGGAGAGTGTCGAAGGCCGGATGGCAGATCCGTCCTCCTCGGCGAAGACGAGGTTGTGGTCGTCATACTCGTCTCCACAAGCCAACCGTTCCGCAACTTGGCGCTTCCGATGAGCCCGCAGCTCCCGGGTCGTCGCGACGTCGAGGGCGATACGCCGCCGGGAGTGATCGGTCTTCGGGAAGGGTTTCAGTTTCGGTCGACTATTCACCTCCACCAAGGCTTGCACCACCGCCAGATGTCCCTCCTGGAGCTCCACTCGATCCCACGACACGCCGAGCACCTCGGAGCGGCGGAGGCCGGTGGTGAGGACCAGGGTATACAAGGCTCGGAGACGGTGGTCGGCAAGGTAGGTGAGAAATGCCTCCGCTTCCTGCCGGCTCCATGTGTACCGCTGCGCTACCGGCTTGCGTGCTCTTCTGGAGGTGGGGGGGTTTGGCCCGGGCGGCCGGATTCCGTCTGATCCGGTCATGTTCCACCGCGTCCTCGAAGGCGCGGTGCAGCATCACGTGGACATTGCGAACCGTCTTCAGAGCCAGACCGTTGCCGTCCCTTCGGCCGCTTTGTAGTAGCGTCGCATAGAGCTGGTCGAGGTCGGTCGGCGTGAGATTCTGAAGCAAGATCGCGCCGATGTAGGGAAGTACATAGGCTCGAATCTGATGGCCGTACACCTCGAGGGTGTTCTCGGCGGCCACCATGGCGTGGCCCCGTAGCCAATCGACTAAATAGCCGGCCACGCTCGCCTTGGAGGGCTCGATGTAGGTCTGCTCCTCCAGATCCGTGAGGATTCGTCGAAGCTCGCGGCGAGCCTCGTGGTAGCTGAAGCTTGATCGGACGATCCGCCGCCGCTGTCCGGTGGCAGGGTCGTGGCCGGCTTCGACGACCACACGCCACGTGTCGCCACGTCGCTCTATGTGGCCTGAGGGATTGGTCCCGCTTTGCACCATGCGACCTCCCTGTTTCCTGCAGCCGTCCCAAATGCCCAGTCATGCGGCGGCTACTTCATCGCCGATTGTCTGTGCGCGGTTGTCTCTTATCTCCGAACTTACAGGTTCAGACTGACAGTTGCTCACTGCTTGAGATCCTGGAGCTGGCGGTCAACCCAGTCCTTGATGTCGCCCCAGCGGTATCGCACATGCCTGCCCACCCGGAAACCCGGTGGGCCCTCTCCACGCCACCTCCATTGGTACAGGGTGGCAACCGGCACTCCGAGGTAGTCGGCGAGTTGTTGGACGGTGAGTAGCTGATCGAGTGTTTCCATGGCGACATGTTGGGTTGGCACCCTCTCAACAGGATCGCAAGAACCCTGTCAGTAACCCTCCAAAAATCCTGTCGGTAACCCTCCAACGCTGGCAGGAGGAGCCGTGAGACGGATTCTTTTCGGTTTGTCGGTAGCTCAAAGAAACCCTGGTCGCGTAAGGGTATTCGGGGTTCTGCGACTGGTTTGCGAGCGGTTCTGCGACTGGTTTGAGAGGGTTTCTGCGATTGGTTTGAGAGGGTGGGGGTGTGCGATGCGCGAGACATGGACCCGCAACCCAAGAACACCAGCATCCCAGATCGAGGAGACGCCACCGACGGACGCCTGTCCATCTGCGGGGCCGTCCGGGCGGTGTCACCTGGCGGCAAACCATCGACTCGGGGCAAGGGGAAACGGCATGAATGGCCGCGGCCATCTACAACTGAACGCCGCGGATCCAACAACAGCCCGCACCCACCACCGGAGGTAGGTCGAAGTCTTCGATCGGAGAACCCGAACCAGCAACACCCTGTTGACCGAGATGACCCCGCCAGAACCTGCCACCTGGAGACCGCTCTTCCTCTTCGACACACGCATCTGCAACGAGTTGCTTCTGGCTTACTGGTCTACCGCTTTGGGGGTGGGGGGTGTTGAGTTTGGCCAAGGCCGCCAAGGATTATTACCTGCGCAAGCTGGGGGAGATCTCACCTGGGGAGGACTATTACCTGCGGGGTGGTACCGCCACCGGGCGGTGGCGCGGGAACGGCGCTGCCGAGTTGGGCCTTTCGGGGTCGGTGTCGGCGGAGGGTTTGGTCCGCCTGTTCGACGGTCAACACCCCGCCACCGGGGAGCGGCTGGGTCGGAGTTTGCGGCGCGATGGGGTGGCGGCGTGGGATGTGACCTTTTCGGCGGACAAGTCGGTGTCGCTCCTTTGGGCCCTCGGCGACGAGCAGACCCGCCAGCAGGTGTTGGAGGCGTTCGAGGAAGCAACCTCCCAGGCGTTGGGGTATTTGGAGTCGGTGGCGTCGTCAACCAGAGGCGCCTCCAGAACTCCGGTGCTCGATGACAACGGCCATCCTGTGCTCAATGAGAACGGATCACCTCGGTTTCGGGTGGTGACCTGGCCGATCCCCACGTCGGGGTATGTGGCGGCTTCGTTCACCGAGTTCACTTCCCGCGCGGATGATCCTCAGCTCCATACCCATGTGGTGGTCGCCAACAAGGTCAAAGGCACAGATGGGGTATGGCGGACGGTGGACGGCCGGTTGTTGTATCGGTATCAGCTCGCCGCCGGTTACCTTCACGAAGCGGTCCTCAGGCGGGAGTTGACACAGCGGTTGGGGGTGTGCTGGCAGCCGGTATCCAACGGGATGGCCGATATCGAAGGGTTCACCCGCCCGCAGATCGAGGCGTTCTCCCGGCGCCGGCACCAGCTCGAAACCTGGCGCCAAGAACAAGGCCTCCCCGGCACGGCGGCGGCCCGGCAGGTAGCAGTGCTGGCCACCCGTGCCCCAAAACGGGATCATCCGCTCACCGACCTGGAGGTCGAATGGTTGGAGCGGGCCGTCGAGGTGGGTCTCACCCCCAACCAGATCACCCGACTCATGGGTGCGAGTCGGGAAGTCACCCCGATTGACACAGAGGTGCTGTTCGACCGGTTGGCATCGGCGGAGGGGCTCACCGAACGGGTCTCCACCTTCGGGCGGGCCGAGGTAGTCAAAGAAGTGGCAGCCGCCTTGCCAGAAGGTGGCACTCGCAACCAGATCGAGCACCTCGCCGAAACCTTCCTGCGCACCCGGGAGGTTGTGCCGCTCCTACCAACCCATATTGCCGAACAGGCTGAGGAACTCGACGGTCCTATCGATGTCGAGCGTGACCGGCTTGATGTCCTGACCGAAGCAGAAGCAACCGGCCGGATGATGCGCCGCCGGGACGGAACACTCTTCCCCGGTATCAGTCACGAACACCGTTACACGACTACCGAGCTGTTGGTCACCGAGCAGCGGATCATCGAACAGGCTATCTCCGGAGTGGGTGCCGGTCGATGGACCGCACCCCACCGTCTCGTGGAGGGACGTCTGCGACGCCACCGACATCTGACCGACGGGCAGCGGGAAATGGTCCGCCGGTTCGCCACCTCCACCAACACCATCGACATCGGAATAGGACCAGCCGGGACCGGCAAAACCGCGGTGATGGAAGTGATCGGCCAGCTCGCCACCATCACCGGCACCCCGATCTTGGGTGGGGCGCTGGCCGGTAGGACCGCCGCCGGTCTCCAAGCAGCCACCGGGATCCCCTCGGTCACCCTCACCCGACTGATCGGCGAATCCAAAGACCACGGTCTTCCTCACGGTGCGATAGTGGTAATTGATGAGGCTGGGATGGTCGGCACCCGCCAACTCGCCTCCATCGCCGACCTGGTCGAACAGGCCGAAGGGAAGCTGATCCTGATCGGTGACGATCGTCAGCTACCCGAGATCGACGCCGGTGGCCTGTTCCGGGTCCTCGCCAACCGGCTCCCGGCAGTTGAGCTGACTGACAACATCCGTCAGCAACACGAATGGGAGCGGGCTGCTCTCACCGAACTCCGAGATGGATCAACGGATCAGGCGATCGAGGCGTATCGACAGCGGGGCAGGGTGATCATCGGACAGAACCAAGACGACACCACGGGACGCGCTGTAACCGACTGGTATCGCCATGTCACAGCCACCGGTGACCTCACCTCGGGGTTGCTCATCACCCACAACAACAACACTGTCACCGAATTGAACGAAAGGGCCCGCACCCAACTCGCTGCATCCAACCGGCTCCACGGACCCGCCCTCGAGGTAGGGGAAAGAGTGTTCCAGGCTGGGGACCGGATCCTGTGCCGCCAGAACCAGACCCGGCTCGGGGTACTCAACGGCGACCTCGCCACGGTCGTCTCCGCCGACCCAAACCACGGCACGCTCACCGTACAACTCGACCGGGACCCCGAAACCCGCAACCTGCCCGCCTGGTACCTCGACCAAGGCCACGTCGAATACGGTTACGCCCTCACCGGTCACAAAGCCCAAGGCGTCACCACCGGCCGCACCTTCGTCCTCATCGACGGGACCACCGACCGCGAATGGGCCTATGTGGCGATGAGCCGCGGCCGGCAAACCAACACCCTCTACCTCACCAACGTCGGACCGGCTGATGAACAGTGCACCCACCTCACCCACACGGGTCACCACGATGCCCTCGAGCGGCTCACCGCTACGCTCAAACGTGGTTCGACCCAGTCCGCCGCTATCGACCATGTAGGGCCGACCCTCACCGACGACGTGGATCCGTTGGGTCCGCCCCCACCCAGCCGTGATGTTGCTGCTCGGGTCGCCTGGCAGATCGCCAAACGCCAAACCGAACGGAACGAGACCGAACGGCAAACACCTGGCCTCGACCTTGCCGTCGGCCGCTGACCACCACCACCGAACGTGGCAACCCAATATCTGGGAACAGATCCAGAATGCCGGATCGAGGGCGATGGTGAATGCTCGATATCGCTCTGGGCGGTGGGTGATCTG